>JANLXK010000478.1:0-9888 GCA_031365045.1 Gemmatimonadota bacterium
AGGTTGTCGCTGGTGACCGGTTCGTCCATCCCCTTCCCACCGAACCAGGGCGCGATCTCGGCGGTCAGGACCCCGCTCGCGGTGGCGGCGGCGGCGCGGTGGTGGCTCCGCAGCGCCACTTCATCCTGCGCACGCTGGGTGATCCCATTTTCCTTGGCCATCTTCTCGGCCGACTGCCCCATCGACTGTCCCGTGCTCGGCTCCGCGATGGCGGGTGCGACGGGAATGAGATCCTTGGGCCGGACGCGGGCGAAGGTCGCAAGGCGAGCCCCGAAGCTCTTGGCCTTGCTCGCGTCCATCAGGATCCGGGTCATCCCGCGGGAATGCAGGATCGGCACGTCGCTGAGCGACTCCACCCCGCCGGCGAGCACCACGTCGGCGAACCCCTGCACGATCTGGTCGTGCGCGTCTGCCACCGCCTGGCAGCTCGAGGCGCAGGCGCGGTTGAGCGAGTACGCGGGGATGGTCTTGGGGAACTGTGGCAGGAGGCTCACTTCGCGCGCGACGTTGGGCACCAGCACCGAGGGGACCACCTGGCCCCAGATGACCTGGTCGACCTCATGGCCGGCGAGCTCGGCGCGGTACAGGAGTTCGCGGGCGGCGTGCCGGGCGAGGGCCACGGCGGGCACGTCGCGCAGGACCGAGCCGCTCCGGGCGAAGGGAGTACGGAGACCGGCGACGATCGCCGCGCGGCGGCCAGCGGGGACATCCATATGCAGGACCTCAAGGTCGCGGGTGGGTTGCCCCGCGCGACGGAAGTTCGGAAGTTAGGGTCGGGGGCGATGTTGGGCGAAGGCCGAGGCCACCGCGCGCCAGCGCTCCCCTTCGAGCGGTTCGACCACTTCGCGGCAGTGGGCTACCGCGAGCGGGGCCATCAGGTTGTACAGTTCACCCGCCACGAGCAGGTGGGCGTCGGACTGCGGGCCCCACCCGAGGTGGCGCTGGGCGACCAGGAAGGTCTCCATCAGCAGCGCCCCGCCCGGCGCCACGAGCGACCGGATCTCGGGCATGCGGGCGCGGTCCAGGTAGTTGAACGCCAAGACCAGGTCGAAGGTGCCCAGGGCAGGCCAGGGTGCCGTGAGGTCGGCCTCGCGCCAGTCGATATCCAGTGTGCGGGCGTCACCCAGTTCCCGTCCGCGTTCGAGCGCCGCCGTGTCCTGATCGATCGCCACGACCGTGGCGCCGAGCAATGCCGCCCCGATCGCGTGCCGTCCTTCCCCGCACGCCAGGTCGAGCACCCGCACCCCCGGAGCAAGGAGATGACCGTGCCAGGTGAACCAGGTGCTGGGCCGGGGGAGCTGGGGCGCGACCGGGGCCGGCGAAGCGCGGAGATCGTGGGTCATCGTACCTCAGTGACCGGCCTCGGGTCGGGGCCGTGGGACCTGCTCGTCATCGGGGGCGGCATCGTCGGCGCCGGGATCGCGCGCGACGCCGCGATGCGCGGGCTCCGGGTGGTCCTCGTCGAACGGGGCGACCTGGGCGCCGGCACCAGCTCGCATTCAAGCCGGCTGGTGCACGGGGGCCTGCGGTATCTCGAGCACGGCGACTTCCGGCTCGTCTTCGAGGCGCTGCACGAGCGGGCCGTGCTCCGCCGGATCGCGCCACACCTCGTCCATCCGCTCGCCTTCGTCTTCCCGGTCCATCGGGGCGACCGGGTCCCGCTCTGGAAGCTCCTCGCGGGAATGTGGCTCTACGACCTGCTCGCGGGGACACGGAATGTGCGGGCGCACAGGATGCTGGGCAAGCGGGCGCTCCTCCGGGCCGAGCCGATGCTGCGGGAACGGGGACTCGTCGGCGGGGCCCGCTACTGGGATTGCCAGGTCGACGACGCCCGCCTCACGCTCGCCACCGCGCGGAGCGCCGAGGCTCATGGGGCGGCCCTGGTCACCTACGCGGAGGTGGAAGGGCTCGAACACAGCGACGGCCGGGTGGTCGGCGCCCGCCTGCTGGATCGCCTCGACGGGGGCCGCGCCACCGTCTCCGCCACGGTCGTCGTCAACGCCACGGGACCGTGGAGCGACGCGCTGCGACGGATGGAAGACCCCTCGGCGGCCCCGGTGCTTCGGCTCACGCGCGGAGCGCATGTGCAAGTGCGCCGCGCGCGCCTGGGACACACCGACGCGATCACCCTCACGAGCGCCGTGGATGGCCGCGTGATGTTCGTCATTCCCTGGGGGGAGTGGAGCTACATCGGCACCACCGACACCGATCACGACGGAGGTCCCGACGACGTCCGCACCACCACGGAGGACGTCACCTACCTCCTGCGCTCGGCCAACGCCGCCTTTCCGAACGCGCATCTCCTGCCGGAGGATGTCGTGACGACATGGGCGGGGGTGCGGCCGCTGGTGCGGAACGACGCCGCACTCTCGACCGCCGCCGTCTCGCGCGAACACGTCATCTTCCGCGGGAACGGCGGGATGTTCTCCATCGTCGGCGGCAAGCTCACCACCTACCGGCGGATGGCGGCGGAGCTGGTGGACCGGGTCAGCGACGAGCTCCGACGCATCGACGGCCGTCCGCGCCCGCCCCGCGCGCTCACCGACCTCGAGCCCCTTCCGGGGGGGACCGCGGCCGACCTCACGCCGCTCCACGCCCGCGCGCTCGAGATCGGCCTCACACGCGCGACCGCCGATCACCTGGTGGCGCGCTACGGCGATGAGCTGCAGGCGGTCGTGAACCTGGTCGCCGCCGACCGGCGGCTGGCCGAGCGGATCCACCCGACGCACCCGGCGATCGCGGCGGAGGTGGTGCATGTCACCCGTCGCGAACTGGCCCGCACGGTGGAAGACGTGCTCGTGCGCCGCCTGCATCTCTACTCTGAGACCGCCGACGCGGGGGTCCCCGCGGCGGCGGCGGCGGCGCGATTGATGGGTGAGGTGCTGGGGTGGGGGACCGACGAGGTGGCCGCGGCGGCGGAGCGTTATGTGGCCGCGGTGCGTGCGAGGATCACGGGGACGTAGCCGCCGGGGGTCCGATCCGCAGCACCCCGAACGAGGGGGGTGGCCCATCGTGGAGTGTGGTGGTCGTGACGTGTCCGGCGGGAGGGGTGGCCCCTCCCGGCCCGGCGAGCCACGCGCGGATGGCGCGGCGGTCGGGACCGACGGCCGTGATCGCGGCACGGGCGTAGAGGAGCGCGTCGAACCCGAGCGCTTCCTGCGAGGTCGGATCCCGCCCGGCGACCTGTCGGAAGCGGGTGAAGAAATCCCGCGTGTCCGAGTCGGTGGTGTCGGGTCGCCACAGGGTCACGACCCAGAGCGACTCTGCCGCGGCGCCCGCGATGTGACGGAGTCCCGCGGGGTAGTCGCTCCCGTCGGCGGCGATCATCCGGATGTGCGGGGCGATCGGCACGACGGTGCGTGCGATCGTGGCCGCCTGACTGTAATCCACCAGCAGGAGCAGGACATCGGCCGGGTGGCGGCGCAATGCCGCCTCCACCAGCGTGACGACATCGGCGCCCGTGCCGAGGCGGACCTCGTCGACCACACGGATGTGGCGGCGCGCAAGATCGGAGCGGAGCGCGGCGGCCAGGCCCTCGCCGTAGGGCTCCCCGGAGTAGAGCAGCATCGCCCGACGGGCCCGCAGCGAATCGACCATGCCCGCGAGGTACGCCGCCTCAGCCGAATCGGTCGGCGAAAGCACGAAGGTCCACGGCCCCACGCCCCGGAGTTCGGAGCTGGTGGCCCCGGGCACGATCTGCGGCATGCCCGCGCGCGCGTAGACCGGGGCCGCCGCCAGGCTTCCGCGGCTCCGGGTGTGCCCGACCACCGCCACGATCGACGGATCTGCGGCCAGTCGTTCCGCCAACGCCACCTCGGCGTCGGGCCGGTCGATCATCTCGTACGACGGCTGCGGGGTCAGGCGGAAGCAGGCGCGGAGCGGGCCGGCCACATGGGGCCTGGCGAGCACGCTCTCCGCGACCGCCACGGTGACCGAATGGATCGAGCCCGCGGCGTAGGCCACCGTCGGACAGGGATTCATCAAGTTGCAGGCGCCCGCGAGGCCTGCGCTGAGCGCCAGCGAAGCGAGCAGGGCCAAGGGTGCGAGTCGCTTCATCCGGATCCCCGCCCGATCAGGGCCAGTCGCCGCTCGAGGAGTTCCAGGTCGACCGGCTTGAGCATCTGCCGGTCGCTCGGGACGGTGGCCCCGTCGAGGCTCTGCAACTGCGAGAAATCGCCGGAAAGGAAGAGCACCCGCGCCGCCAGCATGGGGTCAGCGTCGCGGAGATGCTTGTAGAAGGTGAGGCCGTCCATCACCGGCATCCGGAGGTCGGCCACGATCACGTCGGGACGCGACTCGGCCACCCGCGCGATGGCCTCGACGCCGTGCGCCGCTTCCACGACCTGCGCGCCCCGGTGGGTAAGGTACCGGGCGACCGGGCGACGGACCGCCTCCTCATCTTCGACGAGGAGGATGCGGAGCCCGTGAAGCGGGCGGGCCCCGGGGACGGGCGTCGGGGCGGAACGCGGCGCGGAGGCGGTGAGCGCTTCGATCGCCTCCGGATGCGCGACCGGGAAGGTGGCGACGAAGCGGGCCCCTTCTCCGTGCGCCTGCGGCGCGAGCACCAGGTCGCCCGCCATCTCGCGGACGATCTGGCGCGAGATGTAAAGTCCCAGCCCCGTGCCCGCCTTACCCTTGGTCGACACGAAGGGCCGGAACACCTGTTCGGCCACCTCGGGCGGGACGCCGCTCCCCGAGTCGACGACCGAGACCCCGACCAGTCCTCCGCGCACGGTGGAGGTGACCGTGAGCCTCCGCAGACCGGGATGGTTGCGCATCGCGTCGAGTGCGTTGCTGAAGAGATTCACGAACACCTGCTCGAGCCGGGCCGGATCCCCCACGACCCACGGCGCGTCCTGGTCGAGCGCGACCGTCATCTCCACCGAGAATGCGATCAACTGGTGGGTGACGAGGTCGAGCGCCCCGCGGAGCACGTCGTGCACCGCGACCGCCGACTGACGGCCGTCGGGCGGCCGGACGAACCGGAGCAACCCGCTGAGCAGCTTCCCCGCGCGGCGGGATTGCTTGAGCATCTGGTCGATCTCTTCACGGAGCTCGGCCGGGAGCGTCTGGTCCTGCAGACGTGACTCGGCCAGGGCGCCGATGGCCATCAGGGGGTTGTTGACCTCGTGCGCCACGTCCGCGAGCAGGGCCCCGGCCGCGGCGAAGCGTCCCTGCTCGGCGGCCCGCTCGCGCAGCACCTTGGTCATCTGGTTGAAGTGGCGGGCCAGGCGGCCCAGCTCGTCCTCGCGCTGGATCGTGAGGCGGGGCGACAGATCGCCGTCGGCCACGCGCGCGAGCCCCGCCTCGAGCTGGTCGAGCGGGCGCTCGAGCCGCTGATGCAGGAGCCAGAGCACCATCGGCACCAGGATGATGCCGAGGACGATCCACCAGCCGAGCGCGTAGGTGACCTGGTCGATGGTGGTGCGCAGGGTCTGCTCCCGCCGGAGCAGGTCCTCGAGCCCCAACCCTTCCGCCCGGCGGATCTGGGTGGAGAGCACATCGTTGAGCGAGTCGACCTGGGCCAGGCGCTGCTCCGCCTCGGGGAGGCGTTCGAGCTCCACCAGCGCGAGCACTTCGAGGAGGCGGTTCTGCACCGAGGAGACCGCTTCATCGGCCCGCGCAAGGGTGGGGCGCATCCGTTCGGGAACGCCGTCGAACGGCAGGGTCCGGCTGGGCTCGAGGGCGCGCTCGCGCACCCGCTCCACCACGGCGCGGGTCTGGGGCCCGCGCGCCGAGGCGCGTCCGACCACCATATGGACATCGGCCACCGCGTGGCCCAGGTCCTGGGCCCGGGCCACCAGCCGGTCGAACACGTAAAGCGCCGGCTCCGCGTCGCGCTGCAGGCGTCGCGCCTCCCGTCCGACCCGCAGCGTGAGCATCAGGAAGACGGCGAACACGTAGAGCCCGATCCCCGCGAGCAGGAGGAGCAGGAGGGTGCGGAGTCGGAGCCCGCGTCCCGGGGCCACGGAGATGGGGCTGCTCACCGGATCTCCGCGTCGACGGCGCTGTCCGCCACGAAGCGACCGAGACGGAAGGGACGGGGGTGATCGGCCCGGAAGTCGATCGGACCGGCCACGCCGGCGAAGGGAGGCCGGGTCACGCCGAGCGACAGGAGCCAGAGCCGGATGCGGCGCGGGTCTCCCCCGTTCTCCCGGCTGGCGACCGCGGCCAGCGTCAGCGCATCGTGGATCAGCGCATCCTCGCCCCGCGGCCACTCGTGGCGGATGCGGTGGTACTGCACGATATAGGCACGCCCCAGACTGTCTGCGTCCGCCCGGAGCCAGTAGGCGACGCCGTAGATCTCGAACGGCACGGGGCCGACCGCTGCGCGGAGCGCCCGCGGCCCGAACGCACCGTCCCCGACAAAGACCGGAAGCCGGGAGCCGAGGCGCAGCAGCGCCGCCGCGGCCCGCGCGAATTCAGGATTGCGGATCGCACAGAGGATCACGTCCGGGCGACGCTGGACGAGTTCGTTCCGGAACAGCAGTTCGAAATCACTGTCCAGGCCCACCGGCAGCTCGGCGGTGGGGGCCAGGCCGGCACGCTGGAGCTCATCGTGGATCCCGGTCCGGAGTCCCTGCCCGTATTCGTCGTTGGTATAGAGGATGAGCGCGCGACGCAGGCCCGGTCGGGCCAGGACCTGCCGCACGAGGAACGCCCCTTCGGCCGAATCGTTCCCGACCAGCCGGAACACCCAGGGTCCGGCCTGGTCGAGGCGGCGGCTGGTCGCGTTGGGGATGATCTCGGGGATCGCGGCAGCGTTGATCATCGGCGCGACGGCGAGCGCCGCGTTGCTGGTGCTCGGACCGACGATGATGGAGACGCCGGGGGTCCGGAGGAGCGTTTGGGTCCATTCGACCGTGCGCTCCACCCGTTCCGGCGCTGTGTTGGTATCGAGGACGAATCTCGGCACGCGAGCGGTGTCACCCCAGCGCTCATAGAGCGAGCTCTCGGCGACCTGGATGAACCCGCTCGCCCAGGGTGGGTATGCCACGCCGACCGCCGGGAGGGTGGGCGGCTTGGGATCGCAGGCACTCAGCAGTGCCGTGGCCAGGATGATCCCTGCCAAGCACGCGCGCACAGACTGCATGGACCTCGACCGGGCGATGACAGGGAATCGGAGCGGGGGGCCCTAGCAGACTAAGGCGGCGGCACGGGCGCCACAAGGGAGCGATCGACCCGCTCGGCACGTCCGTCGCGGAATCGCACCATGGTGAGTGGAAGTTCACGCTGCGGGCCGAATCCGATACTTCCCGTGAGCCCCTGGAACGGCGGACGGTCGCGGCCGAGACCGGCGAGCCACCGGCGCACCGCGGCCCGGTCACCACCGGCGGCAAGGCGGGCCTCGGTCGCGAGTACCAAGGCATCCTCGGTCAGGGCATCCTCCGGAGTAGGCTCCGCCCCGAGGATCCGCCGGACCCGCTCGGCAAAGGCACGGTGCGCGGCGTTGGTGCTGTCATAGACCCAGAAGGCCAGGACGTAGAGACCGCTCAGGTCGCCTTCGGCGTTGAGCAGGAGTTGAGCCGGGAGGTACGCCCCGTCGCCCGCGACCACGGGGAGATTCCGATCGTGCGCCCGGACCGCCCGGAGCAGGAGACCGGTCTCGGTGCTGCGGCCGGCGCAGAACACCACGTCGGCCCGGTGCCGGGGAACGCCGGCGGCGACCATCGCCTCGAGGTCGGTGCCCGCGCCGATCGGATTCACCTCGACGACCGTCCCCCCGAGCGCCGTGAAGGCCGCAACGATCCCGGCGCGGAGCCCCTCCCCGTACTCGTCGTTGATGTAATAGACAAGCGCCCGGTGCGCCCTGAGTTCGTTCCGGGCGAACCGGGCGAGGAATTCCCCTTCGACCGAATCGTCGGGCGCGAGGGTGAAGGTCGAGGGCCCCGCCTCACGCAAGCGGCGGCTCGTGGCACTGGGGACGATCTGGGCCAGGCCCGCGGCATTGTAGGCCGGCGCGGTGGCGAGGGCGTGGCGACTGTTGCTGGGGCCGACCACGACGGCGACATCGCGTCGGAGGACCAGCGCGGCCGCGAAAGCGAGGGCGCGGACGGAGGTCTCCGTCGCGGCCCCCGAGTCGTACAGGAACGTGGGGACCGGGGTGCCGCGCGCGTCGAGGGCCGCACGCGCGAGGGCGAGGTAGACCGCCGACGGTCGGGTATAGGCGAAGCCGACCACCGGGCGCCGTCGGACCGTGAGCACGGTGACCGTGGCGCCGATGGCCAGCAGAACGATGAGACAGACCAGCAGGAGGCGGCGCATCGCGTGCCCAGGGGGAGGGACACCCAGCCGCAGGGGACCTCAGTTCACGGTGATCGTCCCCTGCATGGCGCTGTGAACAGTGCATTCGTAGGTGTAAACGCCCGGGGTATTGAAAAGGATCGGGCCCCAGGTGGCGCCGGAGTTCTGGATGGCGCTGCTTTGGAACGAGGTGACACCGGTCGAGGAGACGCTGTGGTTGGATCCGACCCAATTCCACTTCACCGCCGAGCCGGCAATGATCACGATCGAGTTGGGACTGAAGAAGTTGCTCCCGACCGTCACCGCCGTCGGGGCCGCGACCACCGCGCCGTTGAACGTGATCGGTGACCCGGTGAGCCCTGCGACCGTGGCCGTGACCGTGACGGCGCCGCTGGTGTTGCTCGCCGTCGCGAACACGCTCGAGGTCCCGTTGACGCCGGTGATGGTCGAATCGGCCGCCAGCGTGAGCGGCCCGGTCTTGGACCACTGGACCCATCGGCCCGCGATCCCGTTGCTGAACGCGTCGACGACGCGCACCGCGAAGGGCGCAGTGAAGATGCGGCTCGTGTCGGAGGCCTGGCCATCTCCGCCAGCGAGCACCAAGGCGGTCGCCGGGCCGGGGATCCCGGTGGCATGGAAGGTCAGCGGAGAGCCCACGGCCCCATTCACCGTGACGGTGACCTGCTGCACGCCGGCGGTCTGCCCCAGCGTCCACGTGGAGGTCGCGATGCCGTCGCTCCCTGTCACCATCGACGGGGTGCCGAGGGTGCCACCTGAGAAGTTCACCGTGACCCCCGCGGTCACGGTGCCGTCGAGCGTCACCTGGACGCGGATCACGTTGGGCAGGGTCTGCCCCACCGTATCGGTCTGATCGTCCCCGCTCGGGGTCCCTTTCACCACTTCGACCACGGGCTCGGGACCACCGCCCCCGCCGCCACCCCCGCCGCAGGCGGCGAGGAGGAGCGAAAGCACGGCGATCGAAAAGTTTCGAGGGGACATCATCACTCTCCTGACGACAGGGTCGATCCTATTGGACCGTGATCGTGCCGGTCATTGCCGCGTGGATGGCGCATTCACAGGTATGAGTGCCGGCAACATCGAATACCAGTGGTCCACAGGCGGCACCGGGCCCCTGGGTGGCGCTCCCCGGGAAGGTAGCCGGACCCGAGACTTCGCTCACGTTGCACGAACGGGACAAGCCGGGAGCGGGTCATGGCATGTGGTCCAGAAGGAGTCCAGATGATTATCTTACCTCAAGCTCAATGATCCGGCTGTGACGTTTGCCCCAGACGACCTACGGGGGAGTACGGACGTGCATCCCAACGTGTTCGAGACGGCCAACGCAGGGTTTGCGCAGGCCCTGTATGAAGACTTCCTCCGCGACCCCACCTCGGTGTCGCCGGAGTGGCGCCGCCTCTTCGAGAGCGGTCAGGTCGGTGAGCGCCCTGTTGCGAGCGGGAACGGGGCCACCGCTCCGTCCCCGGTGACGAAGGGGACGCCCGCAACCGCACAGACCGCCGGATCCCAGGGCGCAACCCTCATCAAAGGCCCGGCCCTCCGACTCGCGCAGAACATGAATGAGTCGCTCACGGTCCCGACGGCGACGACCTTCCGCGAACTCGCGGTCGGCACGCTCGACGCCCG
>JANLXK010000510.1:0-1429 GCA_031365045.1 Gemmatimonadota bacterium
GAAGAGAAGAAGCGCGCCCGGGAGGAGGAAGAGTCCGTTATAGCGCGTGGAGAAGGCGTAGCCGCCGATGAGCCCGCTCGCGAGAATCGCCCGCCAGCTGGGGCTCTTGCTCCGGAGGAGGAGCGCGATCGACGCGAGCGCAACCATGACGGAGAAGAGATCGGTTCCGACCTCGTAGGTATTCTCGAGGAAGAAGACGCTGTTGAGGAGTAGCGCGAGGCTCGCAAGCGCATGCACCGGGCCGAAGAGGCTCTTGTGGAGACGGAAGAGAATAATCGCCGTCCCGATCGCGGAGAGAAGCGTGATGATCTGTCCCGCTCGGAAGACGTCGAAACCAAGCGAGGAGACGGCCGCGACGACGAGCGGGAAGCCCCACCCTTTCGAGTCGTAATTCTCGATCGAGATGACTCCACGGAGGAGATCTTGGACCGCGGGCCCGTATTTCCAGTAGAAGTCCGTCTCGACCGCGTAGTTGCCGATCGTGTGTTTCGTGAAGACCGTGATCGCCCAGTAGATGCCATAGAGCGCGATCATCCCGTAGCCGACGAATCGCACCCAGCGAGTGGAGCCCGTGCGCGGCGCGTCCGCGGGCGGCGTGGCCCGACGCGATTTCAACGTCCGCGACGGCTTCGTTGGTTTCGCCACTCTAGTTCCCCTCCCCACGCGTTCTCGTCACAGGGTGCGCCCCACAGCCGAAGCGATCAGGCGAAGTTGCTTCGCCAGGGCGGCGAACTGCTCCGGGAACAGCGACTGCGGTCCATCGCAGATGGCGCGCTCCGGATCGTAGTGAACTTCCACCAGGAGCCCATCGGCCCCCGCGGCGATCGCCGCGCGCGCCAGCGGCACCACTTTGTCTCGCACGCCGACCGCGTGGCTCGGATCGACGATCACCGGCAGGTGGCTGATCGCCTTCGCGACGGCCACCGCGTTCAAATCGAGCGTGTTTCGCGTGTAGGTCTCGTAGGCGCGAATGCCCCGTTCGCAGACGATCACGCGATCGTTCCCTCCCGACATGACGTACTCCGCCGCCATCAGCCACTCGTCCACGGTGGCCGATAGCCCACGTTTCACGAGCACCGCGCGTTCCGATTTTCCAAGATCGCGAAGGAGCGTGAAGTTCTGCATGTTGCGAGCGCCTACCTGGAAGATGTCGACGTAAGGCGTCATCATCGCGATCTGGCTTCGGTCCATCACCTCGGAGATGACGAGAAGCCCGTGCTGATCCGCTACCCGGCGGATCAGTTTCAACCCTTCTTCCCCGAGCCCTTGAAACGAGTAGGGAGAGGTGCGCGGCTTGAACGCGCCGCCGCGAATCACGCTCGCGCCCGCCGCGCGAACCGCCTCCGCCGTCCGGACCAGTTGCTCTACGGCTCTTCCGGCAGCGGGAGCTTTCTGCATCTGACGATGGCGCATTTCAACGTCATGACGG
>JANLXK010000511.1:0-8768 GCA_031365045.1 Gemmatimonadota bacterium
GACGAAGCCCGCGGTGCGCAGCATGTTGCCCAGGCCCGGGAGGGCCAGCACCCAGCGCCAGAAGCCGGTCTTCAACAGCTTGTCGATCAGCGGCCCCGCGAGGAGCATGAACATCGCGTTGACCAGGCCGCCGATGAGGACGTTGACCCAGACGAGCGCACCCAAGATCCCGAACGCCCCGACATAGGCGAAGATCGTCCAGAGAACGCCGGGGATCCCCGGCGGCGGGGTCAGGTCGAACATCGGGAACTCCTGAGCTGGTGTGGCGTAGTGGGACGCAGGAAATTATCCGTACGGTGCCGGAGTGGCAACTTTCACGTCGGCAGGCAGATTTCCACTCCGTGTCTCCTCCAACCCAACAAGGACACAAAATGCGCGCCCTTCCCCTCCTGATCCTCCTGGCTACCCCCGCTTCGTTGACGGTCAGTGCAAGGCTCGCGGCCCAGACCCCCGCCGCCCCGGCGGCCCACGACCATAACGCCGACCCCGACCATATGGTGGCGGGCGCAGGTCTGCCGGCCGGATGGTCGGGACGCACCGACCGCGGGCAGCCGCTCGCGGGGGCCAAGTTCGAGGCGATGGGCACCGGGTTCCACGTCACGACCGGACCGGCCGTGATCCTCTACCGGGCGGCCGACCGGGCGGCGGGCGGTTTTCATACGCTCGCGATCTTCACCCAGATGAAGGCGCCGATGCATCCCGAAGGGTACGGGATGATCGTCGCGGGGAATGCGCTCGACTCCGACGGCCAGGCCTATTTCTATGTACTCGTCCGGGGCGATGGCAGCTACCTCATCAAGCGGCGGGTCGGGGCGACCGTCACGACCCTCGTCGACTGGACCGTTTCACCGGCGGTGAGCAAGGCCGACAGCGCCGGGAAGGCGACCAACAAGATCGAGGTCCAGTCGAGCGGCGGAAAACTCGCCTTCACCATCAACGGCCAGAAGCTGTATGAGATGGCCGCGACCCCGGCCGAGACGAGCGGGAATGTCGGGCTCCGGGTGAACCACAATCTCGACGTCCACATCGAGGGGTTCGCGCTGCACCAGTTCTAGGAGGGTAGGAAGGGATGAAGGGACGAAGGTAGGAAGACCACTCCGTCAGGAGCGACCTTCCTACCTTCTTCCCTTCCTACCCTCTTACCTTCACTCCATGGACCCCATCGCCCCCGTCACCGCTACCCCCGAGCTCGCCGCCGGCATCCTCGAGGGGGCAGTCGCCCTCCTCCTCGCCCTCCTCTGCGGCTGGCTGGCGCTCCGCTACCACCGGACGGTCTTCCGCTGGTGGACGACGGCGTGGGGGCTCTACGTGGTCCGGATCCTCTGCATCCTCGCCTTCCTCAACACCACCCACTGGAACTGGCTCTATCTCCACCAAGTGGTGACGGGGTGGACCGCCGTCGCCCTCCTCGGCGCCGCGCTCTCCTGGATCGGGCGCCCCCCCAGCCGCGCCATGCTGGTCGGGCTGATCCTCTTTCCGCCCCTCTGGTCGTGGATCGCGATCTACGAACTCGACGACTTCTTCTGGGCCGCGCTCCCCGCGGTCCTCTTCCTGAGCGCGGCCACCTTCTGGACCGGGATCCTCTTCTTCACCCACCGGCGGCGCGCCCTCCGGAGCGGTATCGGGGCCGGCGCCGGCGCCTCGGTGCTGGCGACGACCTTCCTCCTCTGGGGCCTCCACCACCTCGACTATCCCTTGCTCCGTGCGCGCGGCGCCTGGATCCCCTGGGGCTACTACCTCGACATCCTCTTCCTCCTCGGCGTCGGCGCCGGGATCCTGCTCCTCGTGGTCGACGAGCAGCGGGGCGGTCTCGAGCGACTCTCCCAGCGGATGCTCACCCAGCACGAGGAAGAACGCCGCCGGCTCTCGCGCGAACTCCACGATGAGACCGCCCAGGTCCTCAGCGCGGTCAAAATGCAGCTCGGCGTCCTGGTCGAGTCGCTCACCGACACGGAGCGGACCCGTGCGCTCCGGGCCCAGGAACTGCTGGACGACGGGATCCGGGGGATCCGCCACGTCACCGACGCGCTGCGTCCGTCACTCCTCGACGACCTGGGACTCGTCCCCGCCCTGCGGTCGCTCACCGAAGCGTTCCGGCTCCGGAGCGAAGTGGTCGTGGATATCACCTTCGCGGCGCTGCTGCCGAAGTTGTCGGAAGAGGCGGAACTCGCCCTCTTTCGAGCGCTGCAGGAGGGACTCTCGAACATCGCCCAGCACGCGGCAGCCGACCGCGTGCGGGTGGAACTCCGCACCCGCGGCGGGGTCGTGGAGCTCACGGTGGAGGACAACGGCCGAGGCGTGGCGACCGAGGACCTGTCGCGGCTCGAGCGGGAGGGGCATATGGGGCTCGCCGGGATGCGCGAGCGGATCCACGCCCTCGGCGGCTCCGTAGAATTGCGTAACGCATCCCGCGGAGCGGTGCTGCGTGTTACAGTTCCACTTCCCTGAGCTGGCGTAGTTCACCACGGAGGATCGGAGCTACACGGAGACTACACGGAGAGCGGCGATCGATGTGGGAGCAATGCCGAAATCTTCCTTGAGACCACACATCCATTCCTCCGTGGATCTCCGTGTACCTCCGAACCTCCGTGGTGAACGGATCGTACGAATAACGTTGGAGTCCTGAATGGTCACTGAAACCGCGATCCGCGTGCTGGTGGTGGACGACCACGCCGTGGTACGTGAAGGGATCCGCTCGGTGCTCGAGCGGCAACCGGGCTTCGAAGTGGTCGGCGAGGCCGGTGACGGCGCCTCAGCGCTCAAACTCGCCGCCACGACCGCCCCCGACGTCGTCGTACTTGACGTCTCGATGCCGGGAGGCTCTGGCCTCCGCACCGCCGCCGAGCTCCGCACCCAGGTGCCTGAGGCGCGGGTACTGATCCTCTCGATGCACGACAACGCGGAGTACGTGCTCGAGGCCGTCCGCGCGGGGGCAAGCGGGTACTTGCTCAAGGACAGCGCGGCGACCGACCTCCGGCAGGCGGTGACCGCGGTGCACGGCGGGGCGAACTACTTCTCCTCGGCCGTCGAGGCGCAGCTGACCGCCGCCAAGCGGGGGGAGATCGACCGCGAGTCGCAGAGCGGGAAGCTCGGGATGTTGTCGGGGCGGGAGCGGGAGGTGCTGGCCGGGGTGGCGCACGGCCTTACCAACAAGGAGATCGGCACCGAGCTCGGCATCAGTCACCGCACGGTCGAGACCCACCGCGAGAGCCTGATGCGGAAGCTCCGGATCCACACCGTGGCTGGGCTCACCAAATTCGCGCTGGAGACGGGGTTGGTGGCGGGGTAGGAGGTGCGAAGTGCGAAGTGCGAAGTGCGAGGGCCCGGGTGGACTCGGGCCCCCTTTTCACTGCGCTTTCATCCCCCTTTCAGACAGTTCGGGGGTGTGAGGGATAGTTTATAGGGACACCGTTGACCGTTCACACTCCAGGAGTCGATCGATGACCATCGGACGCCGTATCCTCCCCGCCGCACTCCTCCTCCTCGGAGTCGCCTGCACCAAGCCCGCCCAGGCCCCGATGATGGACTCCGCCGCGGTGGCCGCCGCCCACACTGGCGTCCCGATGATGGATCCGGAGGTCCGGCTCGCGGCGGGGATGACGCTCGCGCTCCGGTCGCACCCGGAGATGAAGGATTCGATGTTCGCGGCCTATCGCATCACCCAGGCGGGGCTCGACTCGATCCGCGCCCGGATCGCCGCCGACACTGCCAAGCAGGCCGCGTACGACCGGCTGGTCGCCACTCCTCCGGCCAGGACCACGCAGCACTGAAGTGAGGAGTAAGGAGTAAGGAGTAAGGAGTGAGGAGGCGCCCTGGGTGGCCGGAGCCCCGGGGTGCCCACACAGTCGGGTGAGACGGGACCCTCACAGTCGGGTGAGACCGCTTCCTGCCCCGTTCGTGCGATACCCCCCCGTGGTCCGGGGGGGCATTGTTGCTGTGCTGGCCAGTGAGAAGTGAGGGGTGAGGAGTGAGGAGTGGTGCACCGCGCGCGTTCTCGTGAGAACCGGAGTCCGTATGCAGGCATATAAGGTGGTGCTTTCCCTGATCGTCGTTGCGGCGACCGCGTCGCTGTCGCTCAGCGCCGACCTTTCGGCGCAGGCCCTGACCACGGACATCGGCATCCGGAGCATCGGCACGCCGCAGGTGACGTTGGCGGACCGGATCGATGCGGCGCTCGCCCTGCCGCTTCGGACGGTGGAGCTGCGCGAGGTGGGGGTGCGGGACAAGTCGATCCGCCAGCTCTTCGAGGTGATGGGGGCGCGGAACCTCCCCACCGCCGAGCAGCTCGACATCCTCACCGCCGAGCGGGATGCGGTGCGCGAAGGGAAACCCCACGCCAACTTCGCCGCCTTCGTGCAGGATCGGCTCGATGCCGGCGTGCGCGGGGTGTCGCTCGCCCAGGCGATCCACGTCGAGCGGTTGCGGCGCACTCCCAGCTCGATGGGTGTGCAGCAGGTCGCCTTCGCCGACGTGCCGCCGGCCGAGAGCCAGCTTCCGAATCCGGCCCACGCGCGTCGGCGCGGCGCGGCGAGCGCCCACCACGCCACTTGGGGAAGGCGCCCTTGAGCCGCGGATCGCGCATCGCCTTGACGGTGCTCCTCCTCGGCGGCGCCTGCACCTCGGTGGAGTCCTCCAAGGCGCGGGTGAATGAGGCCGCGGCGCGTGTGAATGACGCGATCGACGCGTCGGTTCGCACGGCGGCCCAGATCCACAAGGCGATGAAGGCCGCGCCGGCCCGGGGGGACTCGATCCTGGCGGCGGCCCACCTTACCGCGGAACAGTTCGAAGCCCTGATGCATCGGATCGCCTCGGACTCGGCCATGAGCGCGGACTACAAGCGACTGACCCAGTAGTACGTGTCCGCTGAAGCGGACCGCAACGTCGAAGAGGAGGTTCTATGCGGGTACACAAGATATTGGCAGTGCTGACGCTCACCGCCGCGCCGCTGATGGCGCAGACGATGCCGGCGAACAACGCCGAGGATCTGTTCGTCCAGCGGGTGCAGGCGTTGCTCGACCTGCCGCGGCTGGCGGCAGACGTGCGCGACGCGGGGGTCCCCAATTCGATCGTCTGGGACGTCCTGAACGCGATGGACCGGGCCAAGCTGCCGGAAACAGAGCAGGTCGCGTTGCTGACCGCCGAGCGTGACGCCGCGCGGGAGCACGGCCCGGTCGACAACTTCGGTGCCTTCGTGCAAACGCGCCTGGCGGCCGGGGATCGGGGTCAGGTCCTCGCGAAGGCGATCCGGGCGGAGCATGCCCGGGGCCGGAATGGATCGAAGGTCCGGCAGCAGATCAACAACAGCCGGCAGAACTCCCGCGAATCAAAGCCCGACCACAACTGAGGACGACGACCATGATGATCCGTTCCCCGATCGCCCTCGTGGCGTTGCTGACGTTGGCCGCGTGCAATAAGCCGGCCGACACGACCGTGACGACCGTGGCCACCACCGAGTACAGCAGCTCCGGAGCTCCCGGGACCGCCGGCACCGCGGTGAGTACGAACAGTGCGCTCCCGGATGACATCCAGACCGCGGTCGCCATCTCCCAGGCGATGAAACGCTACCCCGCCAAGGGGGATTCGGTCCTGACCGCGTTCCATCTGACCGCGAACGACTTCGCGGCGTTGATGAAGCGGATCGCGGCCGACTCGGCGATGAGCGCGCAGTTTCGGCAGCTGACGGAGTAAGCCCCCTCCCCGGCCCCGACCCACCTCACCCCCCAACCCCCCTCTCCCTTACGGGAGAGGGGGGCATTTACATCGACCAATTGAGCGGGCCTTCTAGTCCCGCCGTGCGTGCACTCGGATCGAAATAGGGCGGGCCTTTCAGGCCCGCCGCTGAAAGTGATCGCATCGCGCCAGCGGCGGCCCTGAAAGGGCCGCCCTATAGGGTCGGCGTAAGGCAGCGCCGGCTTGCGCCGGGATGAGGACGCAACTGTCGAGGTCCGCTCCCACTATGGGGTATGCAGACACAACCACAGCGGCGGCATATCGCCCACTACGAAGTCTCGGGTGGGACTTGCCATGTCACCTGGCGTCTGAACCGTGACCAGGCACGGCTATCACCCGAAGAACGCACCATCGTCCTCGACATCCTGACGCGGGCCCCGGAATGCGGTGCCACCTGGCATGCGGCCGTGGTACTGGACGACCATGTGCATGCCCTTTTCGCTCCTGGTTGGAGCCGATCCTCTCGGAAGTTCGTCAACTCGTGGAAAGGCGCCTCGAGCCGTTTGGTCTCGATTCATTCCGGAAGGTCTTCACCCATCTGGCAACCCGAGTACTACCAGCGCTGGATCTCCTCCCCCGCCCTGATCCCCATCTGCGCCTCTTAGATTCGACACAATCCCCTACGCAAATGGCCGGGGATCGAGAACTACCCGTGGATGCTTCCGTGAGACTGGTTGAGACGCCCCGCCCTATTTCACGAACGACCGCAGCTTCCCCAGCAACTCCACCATCACCGCCGTGTCCCGCTCGCAATAGCGCAGCAGCTCGGCGCGGGTCTTGGCCCGCTCCTCCGGGCTCTGCGTCGGGGTGCTGAGCATGTAGGCCAGGAGCCGGTTGCTGGCGGTCTTTCCATCAGAAACCGGGAGCTCGTCGTACCAGAGCTCCGGCGGGAGGAGCACCGGCACCACCACCTTGAGCGAGTAGCAGCCGTTGAAGTCGGGGTGGTAGTAGAGCCCCTTCCGGATCGGCTCCGCCAGGTCCTGCATCCGGTCCACGATGCCGAGCAGCTCCACCGCCAATACCGGCACCGACTCGGCCAGCCCATTCAGGCATTTCTTCTCAAATGTCGCGTTGAACGCGACGACAACGTCCGAACCGCGACAGGCGTCGACCACCGCCTGCGCGATCCCGGGACGCGGATCCTCGGGTCCATCCGCGATCCACTCGATATGCTCGATCGGCTGTGCCCCTGCGCCACTGCGCCCATGCGCCACGTGGCAGCTGAATTGAGCGGGCACCTGCGCGTACGGCCCAGTCCCATTCCAGATCGGGATGGCGGGGCTCACCGTCTCGAAGTCGAAGAAGGCGACCTGGGCCCCCTCGAACGCCTCGAGCGCCGAGCCGAGCGTGGGATCGACCCAGGGGGCACCGGCGTGCACGGCGCGACGCTGGATGGTCTGGAAGTCGGTGAGCTCGAAGTCGGCGGGGATCTGGTGGATGGTCCCCGCGCCGATCGCCTGGAGGGCAGTTCGCTTCTTGGCCGAAAGGCCGCGGAGGTTCTCGACGTCGTGCGGCACCGGCGCGGGCCAGCACCGGGACTTGAAGGGACACGCCTGCGGCTCGTCGCAGTGGTCGCCGATCGCCACATCGGGCAGCGGCCCCTCGAGTACCTTCAGCATCCCCTTCCCCTGCGCCAGTTTTGCAGGGAGCTCGGCCGTCACGGCCGCCGACAGGTCCGTCCGCGCGAACAAGTTCGACAGGTCGGGCGCTCGGCACTCCCGGTTGAGGTGCATCAGGTGGCTCGCGGTGACGCTGAGCCCCGCCCCCTGCGCCACCCAGCTCTGCACCGCCACGTCGGGGAGGTGTTCGTCCTTGGCCTCGACGGTGGACTTTACTTCCACAACCCGGAACCCGCCGGGGGTACGCTCCAGGATATCTATGGAGGCGTAAACCCTTTCGTGTTCGAAGGTCGCCTCATAGATGATGTTGACCCCTTCGTTCAAGGCCTTCCGGGTCCGATCGACTTTGATCGAACCTTCGGTCGCCTTCCCTATGATCAGCACCCCGCCCGGCACGTGCTTACGCGCCGCCGCTCCGACGGCGGCGCCGGCGTCGAAGATGACCTGGGTGTGCTCGTCAGGTCTTAGTTCGGGAGCATCCGGCTCGTGCACCTGCCACCAGAGCCGTTTGTGGCACTGGAGGCCCGTGAGAAAGCGGGATTTGCTGAGCGCAGGCGTCACTTCGGCGCCATCCCCACGCGAGCGAGCATCCCCGGCATCAGGAAGAGCTTGTTCCAATAGATCACTCTCGGCCGGCCGATGACATTCGAATCGGGGACGAAGCCGAAGTAGCGGCTGTCCCACGAGTGATGGCGGTTGTCGCCGATGGTGAAGAAGTGCCCTGCGGGAACGACGATCGGTCCCCAGTTGGAGGGGTCGGGGGTGTAGTTGGGGGGGACTGGGCGGGCGAACGCTGGGATCTGCCACGCGCGCATCATGGAGAGCCGTGCCGCATCCATCGGGGTGGACGCTGCGGGATCGTAAAAAGGATCCTCCCGCTGTCGCACCCAATTCCGGATCAACGCCCCGCCCGACATCTGCAGCGTATCCCCCGCCACCCCCGCCACCCGCTTGAGCACCTGCAGCTCGGGTTCCTCGACCGACCGAAATGCGACGAGATCGCCGACGTGGAAGTCCGCGGCAGCGGTCACGCGACGGTCCAGGATGACGAAGTCGCCCACGATCAGGGTGGGGGACATCGACTCCGACGGGATCCGGAACGACTGGACGAAGTGGGTGCGGACGTAAGGAGAGACGACGAAGCTGTAGAGTATTCCGGACACGGCCGCGAAGCCGAGGTACCAATACCATCGGTTGAGTGGTGTGGGGGCGAACGGGACCGATGCCCGCCGAGCCGCCCTCCAACCGCTGACTCCTTGCAGGATGTACATCCCGAGGGCGATGCCCCAGAACCACACGACCAGCAAGACGGAGGGAGGAAGCGAGAGCAGGGCACCATCGACGAGGATCAGCGCTACGACCGGGAGGAAGAACCAGGCCGCGGCGCCTTTCGGATCTCCGGCGTAGAGGTGCCCAAGG
>JANLXK010000516.1:0-6968 GCA_031365045.1 Gemmatimonadota bacterium
CGACGCCGGGATCGTGGCCCAGGTGGTCGCGATGAAGGGGGAGCTCGAGAAGGTCCGCGAACAGGTCGAGAACCTCGAGTGACGAACTTCCTCCTCGTGCTCTCGGCGCCTTCCGGCGGCGGCAAGACGACGCTCGCCAAGGCGCTCCTCGCCGCCCGACCCGATACCGCCTACTCGGTCTCGGCCACGACGCGGGCACCGCGCCAGGGTGAGGAGCACGGGAAGGCCTACTACTTCCTGACCCGGCTGGAGTTCGAGCGGCGGGTGGCGGCGGGAGAGTTCCTCGAGTGGGCCGAGTACGCCGGCAACCTGTACGGCACGCTGCGCAGTGAGGTCGAGCGGATCTTCGCCGCCGGGAAGCACGCGGTGCTCGACATCGAGGTGAAGGGAGCGCGGAAGGTGCGCGCGAGCTTCCCGGAAGGGGTGCACGTCTTCGTCCTTCCGCCGTCCGCGACGGTGCTGCTGGAGCGGCTGCAAGGACGGGGCGACCTCCCGCCGGACGTGGCGCGGAAGCGGTTGCAGACGGCGGTGGAGGAACTCTCGGCGGTGGGCGAATACGACTACGTGGTGATCAACGACCGTCTCGAGCTGGCCACGGCACAACTGGCCGCGGTCCTCGACGCGGAGGGGCTCCGGCCCCGGCGGCGCGGGATGGCCGAGCTGGTGTATACGATGCGACGGGAGCTG
Organism: Gemmatimonadota bacterium; assembly: GCA_031365045.1. Lineage (GTDB taxonomy): Bacteria > Gemmatimonadota > Gemmatimonadetes > Gemmatimonadales > GWC2-71-9 > CAMLHU01. The sequence goes on from JANLXK010000516.1 coordinate 688, forward strand.
GCCATCGCGGCCGGCCTCGAACTGGTGATGGAGTGACTCGAGGAGACCTATGCGGATCTACACCCCCCAGGAAGTCGGCAAGCAGGCCGGTGACAAGTATCTCGGCGTGCTCGTGGCGGCCAAGTTCGCCCGCTACGCCAACGAGCTCCCCAAGGAGCGGTTGGCAGCGATGAAGGACGAGAAGCTCACCACCACTTCGCTCACCGCGCTGACGGACGGCGACCTTCAGTACAAGATCGTCCGCCGCCGCCGCTCCGAAAGGTGAATTGGGCCGGCCGCCACGTCGTCCTCGGCGTGGCGGGCGGGATCGCAAGCTATAAGAGCTGCATCCTGGCCCGCCGGCTGGTGGAGGCGGGCGCGCGCGTGGATGTGGTGCTCACGCGCTCGGCCGCGGAGTTCGTGCGGCCGATGACATTCGAAGCGTTGACGGGGCGCCGCGCCCTGAGCTCCCTCTGGGAGCCGGGGGCGGCGCTTCAGCATGTCCGGCTGGCCCAGGAGGCCGACCTGCTCATCGTCGCCCCGGCCACGGCCAACCTCGTCGCCCGGCTGGCACAGGGGATCGCCGACGACCTCCTCTCGACCCTGCTCCTCGCCCGCACGGCGCCGCTTCTCCTCGCGCCGGCGATGAACGACGAGATGTTCGCCAACGAGGCGACCCAGGCCAACCTCGCCGCGCTCGCGCGTGCCGGAGTGGCGCTCGTGGGTCCCGAGGTCGGTGCGCTGGCGGAGGGGCCGAGCGAACGGCCCGGCCGGATGAGTGAACCGGAAACGATCCTGGCCCACGCGGCGCGCCTGCTGCGTCCGCGCGGACGGCTCCGCGGCAAGGTGGTGGTGGTGACCGCGGGACCCACCCGCGAGCCGATCGATCCGGTGCGGGTCGTGACCAATCGCTCGAGTGGGAAGATGGGATACCGGCTGGCCGAGGCGGCGTGGGAGCGGGGGGCCGAGGTGATCCTTGTGAGCGGTCCGGTGGAGCTAACGCCCCCGATCGGCGTGACGCTCAAGCAGGTTGAGAGCACGGCCGACCTCGAGCGGGCGCTGCGGGAGGTGTTGCCGCGCGCCGACGTGCTCGTGATGGCCGCAGCCCCTGCCGATTACCGGCCCACCGATCCATCCGGGATCAAGCGTCCGCGGAACGACGGCGCGTTGGCCCTCCCGCTCGAACCGACCACCGACATCCTCGGGGCCACCAAGACCCTCCGGAAGGCCGGGAGCGTGATCGTCGGCTTCGCGTTGGAGACCGGGGACGCGATGGCCAAGGGGAAGGCGAAGCTGGAGCGGAAGGACCTGGACCTGATCGTGGTGAACGACGCGCTCGAGCCGGGGGCCGGGTTCGAGGTCGACACCAACCGGGTGGCGATCCTCGACCGCGACGGCGGCGCGCAGGTGCTGGCGCTCGCCAGCAAGCGGGAAGTGGCCGACAAGATCCTGGATGCCGTGGAGGCGCGCCTCGGTGGATGACCGTCAGCGGTATCTCAAGCAGCAGGCGGAATTGGGTGGGGCGGAGGTCATCATCAGTCGCAAAGCGACCGAGCTGGTGACGGCCGCAGGTCGCGAGTCACGGGTCGCGGGTCACGACTCAGCAACAGCGCCAGCGATGACCGTGCGTGAAGTGCCACAGCTCCAGCATACTGGCGCTATCCCCGCCGCCCGGCGCCCGGATCCCGCGACCCGCGACCCGGGTCCCGCGACGGGTGGGTCGAAGCCGATCGCGGCACCCGGCTCCTGGCTCAAGGGCGCGCCGCCGATCCCGGGTCCTGGGCTGAGCTTCGATCCCCCGGCGACCTACGCGGAGCTGGTGACGCTCGCCGCGGTGGCCGCCGACATCGCCGAGTGCCGGAAGTGCGCGCTCTGCCACAAGCGGAAGAACACCGTTCCCGGGGAAGGGGATGTGGCGGCGAAGTTCGTCGTGGTCGGCGAGGGGCCTGGCGCCACCGAGGACGAGACCGGCCGCCCCTTCGTCGGTCGTGCGGGAGATCTGCTGGATGGTATCTTGGGAGGGATCGGGTTGCCGCGTTCGAGCGTCTTCATCCTCAACACGGTGAAGTGCCGGCCGCCAGAGAACCGGAAGCCGCTCCCGGACGAGATCGCCGCTTGCCTGCCTTACCTGCACCGCCAGCTCGCGATCCTCCGCCCCAAGGTGATCCTCGCCGCAGGCGGGACCGCGATCAACGCCTTGCTTCAGGTGAAGAAGTCCCTCGGCGACCTGCGTGGTCAGGTGCATCGCTATGCCGGGATCCCCGTGATCGCTACGTATCACCCCGCGGCCCTGCTGCGGAACCCCAACTGGAAGAGACCCACCTGGGATGACGTCCGTATCGCCCGCCAGCTCTTCGACGCCTGAGGTCTACGGCGGCCGCCAGGCCCCCTGGGATGGGGAGGCCGAGCAGGCCGTTCTCGGTGCGATGTTGCTCGACCAGGACGCCGCGCTCCGCGCCGCCGAACTGGTCGACGACACGATGTTCTACCGTGAGGGGTATCGCCGGATCTTCCGGGCGATGCTGCACCTCACGGAGCAGCGCATCGGCCTCGACCCCCTCACGCTGCGCGATGAACTGTCGCGCCGGGGCGAGCTCGAGGCCGCCGGTGGCGTCGAAGCGCTCGCCCAGCTGGCCGACAGCGTCCCCACCGCGGCCAACCTCGAATTCCACGCGCGGATCATCCGCGAGAAGTCGATCCTCCGAAAGCTGATCGAGGCCTCCACCACGATCATCCAGGAGGCCTACGACGCGCGTACTCCCGCGACGGAGCTCCTGGACAAGGCGGAGAGCCGGATCTTCCAGGTGGCGCAGTCCCGGCGCGAGGAGGGCTTCGCGCGGATGAAGGAGATGCTGTGGCCGGCGCTGGAGCGCATTGAATTGCTCCAGAAGAACGCCAAAGCGGTGACGGGGGTGCCGACCGGCTTCCGTAGATTGGATGAGCTGACCTCGGGGTTCCAACCCTCCGAGCTCATCATCGTCGCGGCCCGCCCCTCGATGGGCAAGACGGCATTCTGCTTGAATGTCGCGTCGCACGCCGCGATCGACGCGCACGTGGGAGTGGCCATCTTTTCGCTGGAGATGAGCAAGGACGCCCTGGTCCAGCGCCTGCTCTGCGCCGAGGGCAGCGTGGACAGCCGGCGGGTCCGGACCGGACAGCTGCGGGATGATGATTTTTCGCGGCTGGCGAATGCGGCCGGCGTGCTTGCCAACGCGAATATCTGGATCGATGACACGCCGTCGCTCAGCCTCCTCGAGATGCGCTCGAAGGCGCGGCGGCTCAAGGTGGACAACGACGTCGGGATGATCATCGTGGACTATCTCCAGCTGATGCGCAGTCCCGAGTACTCCGACAACCGGGTGCAGGAGATCAGCGACATCTCCCGCTCGCTCAAGGCGCTCGCGCGGGAGCTCGAGATCCCCGTGGTGGCGCTCTCGCAGCTCTCCCGCGCGGGCGAGCAACGGGGCGGGGACAAGACCCCGGTCCTCTCCGACCTGCGCGATTCAGGCGCCATCGAGCAGGACGCGGATGTCGTCATCTTCATTAACCGACCCGAGATGCATCCCGAGCTCCGGTCCAAGGCCGAGAAGGAAGGGAAGAACATCGAAGGACTCGCCGTCGTGGAACTGGCGAAGCACCGCAATGGTCCGACGGGTGTCATCGACCTGCATTTCCGGAAGAATTTCACCCGATTCGTCGATCTGTCCGACCGCGAGCCACCGCCCGAGGCGGTGGGCGACGATGACGCCTAAGGCGCGCTCGGTCTACCGCTGTGCCGAGTGCGGGCACGCGCACCCCAAGTGGGCGGGGAAGTGCGAAGGGTGCGGCGCGTGGAACACCATCGCCGAGGAGCCCGAGACGGTCGCCAAGGCGAGGCCACGGGCCACGGGCCTGCGGCCTCAGGGTGACGGACCGGTGCCGATCCCGCTCGGCGAGATCGAGGACGCCAAGCTGGTGCGGTGGCAGACCGGGATCGCCGAATTCGACTTTGTGCTGGGGGGCGGGCTGGTGCCCGGCTCCCTCATTCTCATCGGGGGCGAGCCCGGTATCGGGAAGTCGACCCTGCTGCTGCAGGCCACGGCGCGCCTCGAAGCGAGCGGCCGGCGCACGCTCTACGTGAGCGGCGAGGAGAGTCCCGAACAGGTGCGGCTCCGCGCGGATCGGCTGGAGGAACCCACCGCCGAGGTCCACGTGCTGGGCGAGACCCGGCTCGAAGCGATCCTCACCGCCGCCACACGGATGGACGCCGAGGTGATCGTCCTCGACTCGATCCAGACAGTGTACGCCGAAGTGCTCGAAGGGGCGCCGGGAAGCGTCGGGCAGGTGCGGGAGTGCGCCGCGATGCTGATGCGCTACGCCAAGGAGACCGGCGCCGCGATCTTCGTCGTCGGCCACGTCACCAAGGGGGGGACGGTCGCGGGGCCCAAGACGCTCGAGCACATCGTCGATACGGTGCTCTACTTCGAAGGCGAAGGGATGCACGACTATCGCCTCCTCCGCGCCACCAAGAACCGTTTCGGGTCGGTCGACGAGGTCGGGGTCTTCGCGATGACCGAGCGCGGTCTCATTCCCGAGCCCTCGCCCTCGGCGCTCTTCCTCTCGGCCCGCGCGCCCGGCACCAGTGGGAGCGCGGTCACGGCGCTGCTCGAAGGGACCCGGCCGATGCTGGTCGAGGTGCAGGCGCTCGCCGCGCGGTCGGGATACGGGACGCCCCAGCGGGTGGCCACGGGACTTGACCACAAGCGGCTCGCCGTGCTGCTCGCGGTGCTCGAGCGTCGGGGCGGCACGTCGTTCGCCGACCTCGACGTTTTCGTGCAGGCGAGCGCCGGCGTGCGGCTCGTGGAGCCGGGGGCCGACCTCGCGGTCGCGGCCGCGCTCCTCTCCAGCGTGCTGAACCGTCCCGCGCCGGCCGATGTTCTCTTCCTCGGTGAGATCGGGTTGGGCGGTGAAGTGCGGCCGGTCACCCAGCTGGAACGGCGCCTGATCGAGGCGGGGCGGATGGGATTCCGAAAGGCGGTGGTCTCCTCGCGCCGGCCCACCGGCCCCACCGGCCCACTGGCCGTGTACGGCATCGATCACATCGACGCCCTGGCGGGTGCGCTTGCCGCGTGACGTCGGCGTCGTGGTCGTCGCGGCGGGGCAGGGGCTCCGTGCCGGGAGCGGGCCGCCGAAGCAGTTCCGCCCCATCGCCGGCGTGCCGATGCTCCTCCGTGCGCTCCGTCCCTTCACGGCGCATCCCGACGTAGCGCAGGTCGTGGTCGTGCTCCCGGCGGAGATCGTCGCCGCTCCCCCCGCCTGGCTCGCCGAGCTGGGTGGGGGGATGCTGACGTGCGTGGCCGGCGGGGAGGAGCGGACCGATTCGGTGCGGAACGGCCTCGCCGCGCTCCGGACGGAGTGCACGATGGTGCTGGTGCACGACGGCGCGCGCCCCTTCATCGAGCGGGCGCTGATCGATCGCGTCATCGTGCGGGCGCGCGGGAATGCCGGGGTCGTGCCCGCCCTGATGGTGAGCGACACCCTCAAGAAGGTCACCGGCACGAGCGCAGAGGTGGCGGAGACGGTATCGCGCGACGGGCTCTACCGGGCGCAGACCCCGCAGGGTTTCCCGGTGGCGATGCTGCACAAGGCGTTCGCGGCGCGGACCTCGCCCGGCTATCTCCCCACCGACGAGGCGTCGCTGGTCGAGGCGACCAACTCCGGCGTCGTGGTCCTGGTCGAGGGCTCGGCCCTCAACCTCAAGATCACGACCCCGGACGACTTCGTCCTTGCCGAGGCGATCGCTGCCAAGGCGACGTCGTGATCCTCCCGTTCACCGGGGCCGCGGTCGACGTCACGATCCCGAAGGCGGTGGCGCACCTGCGCGCGGGCGGACTGCTCGCCTATCCGACCGAGACGGTCTACGGACTCGGCGGGAACGTGAGCGACGCCGCGGTGCGCGGGGTGGCCAAGCTCAAGGGACGGGAGCCGGGAAAGCCGTTCCTCCTGATCATCGCCGACCCGAAGATGGCGGAGGACCTGGGCCTTCTCTTCAACGCCTCCGCGCGAGCGCTGGCGCGGGCGTTCTGGCCCGGGCCGCTGACGCTGGCGCTGCCTGGCGGGCCGAGGCTTCCGGAGATGTTGCGCGGACCGGAAGGGGGGATCGCCGTGCGGCACACGGGACACGCGGGGCTCGCCCGCCTCGTTGCCGCCTATGGTGAACCGATCACGAGCACGTCGGCCAATCGTCCCGGCCGGCCTCCTGCGCCTGGCGCGGAGGCCGTCAGCGACGAATTCGGTCCGGAGATCGCCACGGGACAGTTGCT
>JANLXK010000567.1:0-2957 GCA_031365045.1 Gemmatimonadota bacterium
GCCGCCTATGGTGAACCGATCACGAGCACGTCGGCCAATCGTCCCGGCCGGCCTCCTGCGCCTGGCGCGGAGGCCGTCAGCGACGAATTCGGTCCGGAGATCGCCACGGGACAGTTGCTGGTGCTCGACGGCGGCGTGCTCGGTCGGGTGCCGCCCTCGACGTTGGTGGACTGCACGCACGAGGAGCCGCGGCTGGTGCGCGAAGGGGCCATTCCGCGCGAACAGCTTCGGCGCTTGGTCGGCCGCTTTGCTCCGTAGGGCGTGTTGAGTGTTGCGTGTTGAGTGACGGACGCGCACCAGCAACACTCAATACTCAACACTCAACACACATCCAATGCGCATCCTGCTCGTCTGCACCGGGAACACCTGCCGCTCACCTCTCGCCGAGGTGCTGCTCAGGCGCGCCTTGGCGGAGGCGGGGGTCGCGGATGTGGCGGTCACCTCGGCGGGGACCGGGGCGCTCGGGGGTGAGCCGGCGTCGGAAGGGTCCACCCTCGTGGCCCTGGAGAATGGGCTCGACCTGACCGCGCATCGGGCGCAGGTGGTGACGCGCGAGATGCTGGCGGACACCGATCTCGTGCTCACGATGGGGCGGGCGCACCTGCGGAAGCTCGAGCTGCTCGGCGCCGCGGGACATGCGCACCTGCTCGGCGAATACGCCGGGACGGTGGGGGAGGTCGAGGTGGCCGATCCGGTCGGCGGACCGATCGAAGGGTATCGGTCCACCTACCAGCAGCTCGACGAGATGACCCGGAGCGTCGCGCGGCGCCTCGCCCAGGAGGCCCGCGATGATCGGCGGTAGGACGCGGCTCTTCCTCCTGTTGGGGCGGCCGGTGGCGCACTCGCTCTCGCCGGCGATGCAGAACGCCGCCTTCGGGGCGCTCGGACTCGACGCCGTGTATGCGGCGCTCGACTGCCCACCGGAAGACACCTTCGCGCTGGCCCAGTCGCTGGCGCAGGGGGGCGGAGGAGGGAACGCTACCGTGCCGCACAAGACCGTCCTCGCCGCCGCACTCGAGCGCCCTTCGGCCCGGGTCCAAAGCCTCGGCGCCGCCAACGTGTTCTGGGGAGAGGGGGCGACGCTCGTCGGCGACAACACCGATCTCGATGGCGTGCTCGACGCACTGCAACGACTGGAAGCGCCGGCCACGACCTGGCTCGTGGTGGGGACCGGCGGCAGCGCACGGGCGGTGATCGGTGCGGCGGCTGATCGGGGAGCGCGGGTGGCAGTGCAGTCGCGCGCACCGGCCCGTGCGGCCGAGTTCAGCGCTTGGGCGGCGACGCTCGGCGTCCGGAGTGCGGAGCCCTCCGAGTGCGAGGTGGTGCTCAACGCGACCCCGCTGGGGCTGGCGAAAGGGGACGCGCTCCCGCTCGACCTCGCGACGGCGCTGGAGGCGAAGGTGGCACTCGATCTGGTCTACCAGCGCGGCGAAACACCCTGGGTGCGTCATTGTCGCGCGAAGGGACTCCGCGCCGCCGATGGACGGGAGATGCTTGTGGCGCAGGGAGCGGGTTCCTTGGAGCGGTGGTTCCCGAAGGTGCGGGCTCCGCGAGAGGTGATGCGTGCGGCGGTGGCGCGCGCACTGGCGTGAGCTCATGGAGGGAAGCGCCGCGCTCGAGCGGTGGCTCCTTCCGGCCGAGTGCCTCCTCTGTCACGAGGCGGCGGGTCCGGCGGATGCGCTCATCTGCGACCTCTGCCGCCGACGGTGGCGCCCGGTCTCGGCGCCGTGGTGCGACCGGTGCGGCCAGCCCGCGACCGATGATCTTCCCTGTCGGCTCTGCGCCGAGTGGCCTGAGGCATTGGAACGGGCGCGGAGCGCGGTGTGGCTTGACGAGGGGGCTCGGCAGGCGGTCCACGCCCTCAAGTACAGTGGGTGGTGGCGCGTTACGGCACAGTTGGCGCAGGCGATGACGGGGCTCGAACCGCTGGCCCGGGGAGTTATCTTGGTGCCCGTCCCGCTCGCGCGGCGACGGTTGCGGACACGAGGGTACAACCAGGCCGAACGGCTCGCCGCAGCGCTCGGTGAACGACTCGGAGTCACCGTGGCCACGGAGTCGCTGGCCCGCCGGCGGGAGACGCCGACCCAGACGTCGCTGACGCCGGAAGCACGCGCCGCCAACGTGGCGGGAGCGTTCAGGGGAACAGGGGTGCGCGGACGCACCGTCGTCCTGGTGGACGACGTGCTGACCACCGGAGCGACCCTCGGAGCATGTGCGGTGGCCCTCCGCGAGGCGGGAGCGGCCCGGGTGGAGGCAGTGACGTTCGCGCGGGCACGGGCGGTCGGGGATTTCGCGTAGGTTGGGGCTATGGCTGTTGGCTTCTGGTGGATCACGGCGGTGACGGGATCTCGGAAGCGATCCACCAATAGCCAAAAGCCAGCAGCCCTTAAGCTGCGATGCAAGCACACAAATCACATCTGGAGTACACATGGCACTCCGCGTCGCCATCAACGGGTTCGGCCGCATTGGCCGCAATGTCCTCCGCGCCGCCAAGGCCCGAGGCGCCAAGTTCGAGATCGTGGCGGTCAACGACCTGACCGATACCAACACACTCGCCCACCTCCTCAAGTACGACTCGGTGCACGGGCGCTACGATGGCACCGTCGAGGCGACCGCCGACGGGATCAAGGTCGACGGCAAGACCATCAAGGTCCTTGCCGAGAAGGACCCGGCGAAGCTCCCCTGGAAGGACCTCGGCATCGACATCGTGCTCGAGTCCACCGGCCGCTTCACCGACCGCGAGAAGGCCGCCGCGCATCTCGCCGCCGGCGCCAAGAAGGTCGTGATCTCCGCCCCCGCCAAGGGGGAGGACATCACCATCGTCTACGGCGTCAACCACGATAAGTACGATCCCGCCACGCACCACGTCATCTCCAACGCCTCCTGTACCACCAACTGCCTGGTGCCGGTGGTGAAGGTGATCTTGACGAAGTTCGGGTTCGTGCGCGGCTTCATGA
>JANLXK010000006.1:0-1211 GCA_031365045.1 Gemmatimonadota bacterium
GACTCCGCGCGCAGCCAACTTGGGTTAGGACGGCCGATAGCCTTGTTATAAGCCAACTCAAGCTGATGGTTAGAAAACAGATCAAATAAGAACACCGATTCCTCGCTCGTCCAAAGCTGAGGCAAGTTCGTGCACTTCAACTCGTAGCGAGTGCGAACCTAAGGCCCACCTCTTTACAGCTGAGCGACCCGGTTGTTCGCACTTCTTGGCGGCGCCTGCCCGCGAGATGAAGTAAAGGCACTCAACTTCGTGGCCCAAGTCCTGGGCCATGATTGCTTTGAGGATGTCCTTCTCGAATTCGCTGGCAGGATTCGGGAGACCGAGCGCCACCTCTACGATCGTCCGCTCCTCGGGAAAGTAGAAATCGACTGCAAACGAATTCTCCCCACACAGCCGCTTCTCGCTGTGGTCGGTACCGAATGCGATACTCGCGTCCTTTCGGAGCTGGGCCATGAACGCGAGCGTGGCGTGGTCGCCCAATCCGGCCCCTTTTACAGTCTGAAACTCAGGATCTGCCTCGGCAACTTGGCGGGCCAGCCTGAGAAGGGTAGCGGGACGGTCTTCCGAGTTCGTGGTGATCGCGGGCCTCCGCTTGACTTGATGTAGTCGTTCCCCGAACGTTCTCCTATGCCCCGCTTCCTCGTCACCGGCGGCCGCCCCCTCAAGGGCACCATCCGCCCCGCAGGCAACAAGAACGCCGCCCTCCCGGTCCTCGCCGCCTCCCTCCTGGCGACGGAACCGGTCGTCCTGCACAACATACCACGCATTAAAGACGTGGAGATCCTGCTGTCGATCCTGCAGGACCTCGGAAGCACAGTCGAGTGGACCGCTACCAACACAGTGCGGCTCGACGGGAAGAACGTCAAGCCAAAGGCGCTCGATCCCAACCTCTCGGCCAAGATCCGCGCCTCCATCCTCCTGGCCGGCCCCCTTCTGGGGCGGTTCGGGAGCGTGACGCTGCCGCCACCGGGCGGGGATGTAATAGGAAGGCGGCGGGTCGATACCCACTTCCAGGCGTTCGTGGAGCTGGGTGCCGAGGTGGAGGTGGGGGACGACTACAAGGTGACAGCGGCGAAGCGGCTCAGCGGCGGTGACATCTTCCTGGATGAGCCCTCGGTCACTGGGACGGAGAATGCGCTCATGGCGGCCGTTTGTGCCAATGGGCGGGTCGTCCTCAGGAACGCCGCCAGCGAACCGCACGTGCAGGACAC
>JANLXK010000013.1:0-2248 GCA_031365045.1 Gemmatimonadota bacterium
GGACGGCGCGTGCGGCAACGTCGACACGTGCCCGACGGTCGCCAACCCGAATCAGATCGACACCGACGGCGACGGCCTGGGCGACCTGTGCGACAACTGTGTCACGATCCCCAATGCGAGCCAATCCAACGGCGACACCGATGCCTTGGGCGACGCGTGCGACAACTGCCCGACGGTAGCGAACCCGAATCAGCTCGACACCGAAGCCGACGGGAAGGGCGACGCCTGCGACACGTGCCCGACGGTTTCGAACCCGAATCAGATCGACACCGACGGCGACGGCCTGGGCGACCTGTGCGACAACTGCATCACGATCCCGAACGCGAGCCAAGCCAACGGCGACGCCGACACCTTCGGCGACGCGTGCGACAACTGTCCGACGGTCACGAACCAGAATCAACTCGACACCGATGGCGACGCCCGGGGGGACGCCTGCGACAATTGCCCGACGATCGCCAACGCGAATCAGATCGACACCGACGGCGACGGATTGGGCGACGCCTGCGACAATTGCAGGAAGACCCCGAACCCCGGCCAACAAGACGCCAACGCCAACGGCGTGGGGGATGCTTGCGTCACGGCCCGCGCCGGGTCGTGGACCACGGGACTCAGCCACACCGCCGGGGCGGGCACCGATCGCCTCCTCGTCTTCATGGTCGCCTACGAGAACGCGACGGACGTCGCCGTCAGCACGGTGAGATACGGCGGTCAGAGCCTGACCCGGATCAACGGAAGGGCGGCGGGCACGACCTCGATCGTGCGGGTCGAGCTGTGGTATCTCAAAGAGGCGGGGATCGTGGCGGCCACCAACGGCACGTTCGTCGTGACCTATGGCGGCGCGACTCCGACGAGCCTGCAGTATGCGGCGGCAACCTATCGAAACGTCGACCAGACGACGCCGATCGGAGCCAGCAACATCAACTCGACGAACGCCTCAACCCCCAATCCGCTCCCGACGTCGGTTGCGGTGACCGCTGACGGGGAGTCCGTCGGAGCGGCGGTCGCGAGCGAGCTCAGTTCGTTCACCTGGAACAACGGTTGGACCGAAGGAACGGACCAGAACGTCCCCGCGTTCAACAGCAGTTCGGCCGACCATCCGGTCGCCGTCGACGGAACGGACTCGGCGAGCGCCACGTGCTCCAGTCAGCTGCGGCAGGCGATCGTCACCGCGGCACTCTCCGTGGCGAGGTAACGAGCTGGATCACATTTCCGTAAGGCTTTCTTGGTGGTTGACTCGCACTCGAAGCCTTCGTACGAAAGCAGGCGTGTTCATGTCCTCGAAGGCGGAACGGAGGGAAGGCTCGAGACGCAACGGGCGCATCCGGGCGCTGTGCGCCTCGTGTTGTTTCATCCTGAGTCTCGGCCCGGTGAGCGCCGTCGTCGAGGACAAAGACGTCGCGGCGAACCCGGACGCTCCCTTGGTAGCGGGTTGCCCCGTCACCGTCCTGGCCGGTGACGGAGCGGCCTCGACGAACGAACGCGCTCCGAATGGGAACTTTCTGTTCGGCCGCGCGGTGTGGCTGATCCCCGCGGCGGAAGCCGCGGCCAACGGTCTGATCAACGGGACCGTCCCGAGCGCCATCGGTTTCAGGTATTCCACCGCTCCCGGGGCCGTCGCGACCGGCTCCTTGAAGGTCTACCTCCAGAACACGTCGGATGCGACCAACCTCAAGAGCACGACCTGGGCGACCGCGATCACCGGCATGACCCTCGTGAGCAGCGCGACGGTGACGCTTCCCGACACGACCGCGCGGTTCGATCTGCCGTTTTCCGGGGGATCGCCGTTCACCTACAGCGGCGGCGCGATGTACGTCGCGTTCGACTGGAGCTGGTCGGGCCCGACGACCTCGGCATGCATCGTCGCTTGCAACAACACGGGGTTGGCGAACGGTCTCAAGGGCGCGCAGTCCAGCATCAGCGTGCCGACGACGGTCGCGTCCACCAATTTCCGTCCCGAGACGCGCCTGACGCCTTCCGTGGCGACGATCTTCAACGACGCGAGCGTCGATTTCGTCTATTCCGTCGGTTCGCTGCCCCGGCCGCTCGTCGGTCCCCAGACGGTTCAGGCGGTCGTCACCAACAAGGGCGCCAACCCGTTGAGCGGCCTCCCGGTGACGTTCAACCTGACCGGCGCCGAGAACTTTACGAACACTCAGACGATCACCGGAACGCTTTCGGCCTGCGTCGGCCAGTCGATCGTGACGTTCGCGCCGTTCACGCCGAGCGCGATCGGCAGCGACACCGTCAC
>JANLXK010000337.1:0-1047 GCA_031365045.1 Gemmatimonadota bacterium
AGCACCAGGTCGCCCACGTTCGCTTCCACCGCCGCGAGGGCGGAGCGCGCCCGGGCCAGGTCGGCCCCTGCGGCGGTGGGCCGGTGGGCGCGGGCGCCCGCCTTAACCAGCCACAGCGCCAGCACCAGCGAGGAGCGGCGCGCCTCGGCTTCGGCCGACCGGGCCTCCGCCTGATCGAGCTGCTGCTTGGCGATGACGTTGTTGCTGGCGAGTGTGCGGGCGCGCGCGAGCTCGGCGGCGGCGTTGGTGGCGACCGCCGTGGCGGCGGCGAGATCCTGCTCCGCCTTGGTGATCTCTTCCGGCCTGGCGCCCCGCTCGAGTTCCTGCACCTGGGCCTCGGCCGAGGTGACGCGGGCGCGGGCCTCACCGACCTGGTCGCGGAGCCCCGCCTGGGTCAGCACCGCGATCGTGTCGCCGGCGCGGACCAGTGCCCCCTCCTGGACGAGGACGCGGACGACGCGGGCCGGGACCATCGGGGCGAGGTCGACCGCGGTGACCTCCAGCGTACCGACAGCTTCGGGGGCCGAGCTCGACTGGCAAGACGGCAGGACGGCAAGGCAGAGGATGGAGAGGAACGGGTGAAGGCGCATATGCATTCTCTTCAAGCCTTGAGGGCGCGGACGGCGAATTCGGCCGCGTGGGCGCCGAAGGCGCGCGCGGTCTCGGGAGGTACGACCCCATCGTGGCCCATCACGAGCGCCACCAGCGGCTGGGCGAGGGTGAAGTAGGCCACCTGCGACACGGTCGACAGCACCGCGAAGCGGGGATCGAGGTCGTGGCGGAAGACGCCGCTCATCTGGCCCGCGACGATCATCTCGCCCAAGGGGCGGAAGGCGTTGGCGATGACCGCGCTCAAGGGGATCTCGAGGTGGACGGCACCGTGGTCCATCAGTTCGCGAAGGAGGAGCCGAGCGAAGGTCCGGTTGGCAAAGAAGCGCTCGGCCTGAGTTGTGACGAAGCGGCGGACGCCTTCCTCGGGGGAGGGGGCGTCGGTCAGGGAGGCGCCGATCTGCTTGCTGATGGTGCCGATGAGGTGGGTCAGCACCG
>JANLXK010000338.1:0-4506 GCA_031365045.1 Gemmatimonadota bacterium
ACAGCAAGCCGAGTTCCACCGACGCGCTGACCGCTGCTGATGCGGTTTGCGTGGGTCAGTTGACCACGACGTTCGCCGGCATCTCGACCGTCGATGATCTCTGCGCCGTCTTCAACCACGACACGAGCAACCACGACACGAACGGTCCCAACTGCAAGGACTGCCGGAAGGGTGAACAGGAGTTGCTGGGCCTGGCCCTCAACATCTGCCGGCAGCGCATTTGCCCGAATCAGGAAGTCGACTCTGCCTGCGGTGCCGACCACGACTCTCACCACCGCGTCCTGACCAGCGTTGCCGCCTCTTTGGCGACGGCGGATTCGATCCTTTCCAACCCGGCGAGAACCAAGGCCCAATGCAAGGAGGCAACCTGCCTCGCCAAGGAAATCAACAATGGAAAGGGCATCCACCACGTTTCGCTCATGCTCGAAAAAGCGCCCGGCAACGGGACGCGTCTGAACTGGGCAAGCCCGGTCATGGACGACGGCAGCGGCGAAGCGTCTAAGTACACGATCTGGCGGCGCCCGTTGAATGCCGACGCGGTGTACGTCAAGCTCTTGGAAACGAAGGCCCTGACCTACGTCGATAACAACGCGGGGTCTGGCAACTGGGAGTACGAGGTCACGTTTACGATCCAACCCTAAGCGGATCGTTCGAGCCAGTCCGAGGTGAAGGGCGGCCCCGCGGGGCCGCCCTTCGCCGTATATGGTGTCCGACATGCGACCACGACGAATTCGGTTTCTCGGGATCCTGGCAATGTGTTGCCTCTTGGCCGGCCCCGCCCGGGCCGCGAGCGTCCTGTTCGACGCGACCAAACACGAAATGGGTGGAAACGCCGACTGGGTGATCGACGCCGACCTCTGGAACCAGAACATGCCGGCCTACCCGTGCACCGGCACCACGAACGAAAGCAACCCCGGGAGGTTTCCCTCCCCTCCTCAGTCGGGAATCAACGCCGCGACGCCCGAGACTTACTGGACGGGCGGGATCTCGTCGTGGGCCGTCGAGCTCGTCAAAGCCGGCCACACCGTCGAGACGCTCCCCGCGGGGGGCCTGATCACCTTCGGCAACGGATCCAACCCTCAGGATCTCAGCCACTATCAGCTGTACGTCGTCGTCGAACCCCAGAACCCGTTCTCCGCCTCCGAAAAGAGCGCCATTCTCGGCTTCGTCAACGCCGGAGGAGGGCTGTTCATGGTCGGCGACCACGAGACGTCCGACCGCGATTGCGACGGTTGGGACGCCCCGCACGTCTTCAACGACCTGACCGGCGCGAGTTCGGCCGCTGCCTCGGGCCTTTTCGGCATCTGGTTTCGCGTGAACGGACTCGGCGACAAGGGATCGGAGGATTGGTTCGATGATGGCGTCGATGCCAACGTCGAGACCTCCCCCACCGATCCGATCATCAACGGGCCTTTCGGCTCCGGCGCGGGCGGCCTGGGACTTTTCGGATCGACCTCCATGGATCTGAACCCCGGGGACAATCCCACCGTCGCCGCCCACGTCTGGCGCACCGGGCAAGCCCACGGCAACCTCCGGGTGACCTTTGCAACCGCCACGTACGGTTCCGGCCGTATCGCCGCCATCGGCGATTCGTCCCCCGCCGACGACGACACCGGGGATCCGTCCGATACGCTCTACCCAGGTTGGGATAAGGCGACCGGCGGCGTGAAGAACCGAGAGATCCACCTCAACGCGTGCCACTGGCTCCTCAACCCCGTACCCGATACGACGGCGCCCGTGATCACGTCCTTGCCTTCCGTCACGAGTTCGGATTGCTCGGCGGTGATCGCCTGGACGACCGACGAGGCGGCGACGTCGGTCGTGGACTACGGCACGAGCGTGGGATACGGAACCAACGCAAGTCTCCCTGGCTACGTTCAAAGTCACACCGTCCCGCTGACCCCGCTCGCCCCGGAAACGCCGTACCACTACCGGGTGGGCTCGACCGACAACGCGGGGAACGGCCCGACCCAAAGCGCCGACGCGACCTTTACGACGGCGGCCGCAGCCGCTCCGCAGATCACGACGGCGCCGTCGGCGACGGCGATAACCGGCACGTCCGCGGTCATCGCGTGGGCGACCGATGAGGCCGCTTCGTCGGCCGTCGACTATGGTGAAACGGCCGGCTACGGAAATGCGGCGTCGGGTGGAAACGGGGTCACCGAGCATCGAGTGACCCTTCCGGGGCTGACCCCGGAGACCCTCTACCACTACAGGGTTCTTTCGACCGACGCCTGCGGCGCCGGCCCCACCGCCTCGGCGGACGCGACGTTCACGACCGGCCCTTCGTCGATCGATGTGTCGGGCTGGACGATCAAGCAGTTGAACGCGGTGCAAACCTTCGTCATCCCGCCGGGCACGACGATCCCCTCGGCCGGGTATCTCGTCGTCGGCCGCAGTGCGACGCTCGCCGAGTTCACGGCCGCGTTCCCCACGATGCCGGTCGGGACCGTCTACCTGAACTCGAACGCCGGCGGCTCGTGCTCGACCGCCGGCTGCTTCCCGCAGATCAACGGTGGCGAGTCCTTCGAGCTCTACGACCCAGCGAGCGTCAAGAGGGACGGCGCGACGGTTTCGATGAGCACGACGCACCGCGCCTACCAGCGGATTCACCCGGGCGATCCGCCGGGGGTCTCGGGCTCGTGGAACGTCGTCGCCGAGTCGCTCGCAAACCCGGGTCAAGGCGCTGGCTCCGGAAGTCTGGCGGGGGTCCGCATCAACGAGATGTCGGACGCCGCGGACTACACCAAAGAGTTCGTCGAGCTCTTCTACGACACATCGCCCGTAGCACCCGACCTCGTGGCCCCCGGGGCCGTCATCGACCTCGTAGCAGCGCCGCAGTCGTCGTCCTCGGTCAGACTCTCCTGGACGGCCACGGGGGACGACGGGGCGGTCGGCACGGCGAGTTCCTATGACATCAGGCGCAGTTCGCAGAGGATCCTGACCGACGTGGACTTCACCGCCGCGACACCGATCGCCGGCGCCCCCGCTCCCAGGCCCGCAGGGGGAGCCGAGAGCTTCGTGGTCCCGGGACTCGCTACCGACACGGCGTATTTCTTCGCGCTCAAGGTCGCGGACGAGGTCGCGCACACGTCGTCGCTCTCGAACGGCGCTTCGGCGGTCACGGGACCGGCGGGTGGCGGGCCGTTTGCGAACCACCTCGTCATCTCCCAAATCCGAGTCGCTGGGACCACCGACGACGTCGTGGAGCTCTACAACCCGACCGGCGCGGCGATTCCGCTGGCCGGCACTTCGGTTCAGTACCTGGCAGCGAACGGGAACTTCGGATTCCGGGTCAATCTGACGGGCACCAACAGCGTCCCCGCGCACGGTTGGTACCTGGTCGCGGCGAACGGGTATTCCGGCTCCCCCACCCGCGACGACTCGCTGGGAGCGTCGAACCTGGCCGCCAGCGCAGGGCATGCCCTGTTCGTCGGAAAAACGACGAATGTCTCCGGGTGCTCGGATACCGCCGTCATCGACAAGGCCGGGTACGGCGCCGCGGCGACCTGCCCCGAGGGAGGAAGCGGCCATGCGGCGACGACGCCTGGCGCAGGGCTGTCGGACATCCGCAAGCCCGGTGACGCGACGGGGAACGGACAGGACACAGACACCAACGACGCCGACTTCCAGTCCCCTGGGACGGCCGTGTTTCGGAACCGCCTTTCCGCTCCCGCAACGCCCCCCGCGGCCCTCGGAAACGTAAAAAACACGCTGTTCCTGGCCAAGGGTGCAGGCGGGACCGAGCTGTCTTGGGCCAGCGCGCAGGGGGCGACCGGGTACCGGGTCTACCGGGGCCCGTCTGCCGATTTCATGGCCGGAAACCCGGCACCCTGGAGCACGCCGTCGGCCAACGGCACGGCCGACACCGAAACACCGGCCACGGTTTTCTTCTACCTCGTGCGCGCCACCGACGGAATTGGCGAGTCGTCGGAGTAGACTGCACGGAGCATCCGGAGGCGAACCAGGTGGCGGAGTCGATCGAACAGGCGGCGCAGCGGTCGTTCCCTCGAACCGTGGCCTGCCTTCCGGAGATCTTCGACTTCATGGATGGCTTCTTCGCGCACGCTGGAATCGGCGACGAGCACCGGATGCCGATGCAGTTCGTCGTCGAGGAGTGGTTCACGAACCTGGTCAAATACAGCCGCGGCGGAACCCGCGACATCCTCTTCGACCTGAAACGCGAAGGCGGTCGGCTCGTCTTGAGCCTCACCGATTTCGGCGTGGAGCGATTCGACATTCGCGCCGTTCCCGACGTCGACGTCCATCGAGACCTCAAAGACCGCACCCCGGGGGGACTTGGGATCCACCTGTTGAAGCGGATGGTCGACGACATCGGCTATGAGTTCGTCGATGGCCGCAGCACGACCATCTTCATCAAAGAACTGGAGTGATGGGATTGCTCGACATCAGGGTTAGCGACAAGGGCGAGATTGTTTTGTCGGGACGCTTCGATGCGTCCCAGGCCGCCCAGGCGGAGACGTTCATGGCCGCGCTGACCGAGTC
>JANLXK010000048.1:0-4388 GCA_031365045.1 Gemmatimonadota bacterium
GAAAGGTCGATGCCCAGCAGGCCCGGCGCATCCTCGACCGTCTGGTGGGCTACAAGGCCAGCCCGATTCTCTGGCACAGCATCAAGACCGGGCTGTCGGCCGGCCGGGTCCAGACCGTCGCGCTCCGGCTGATCGTCGAGCGCGAGCGCGATATTCGGGCGTTCACCCCGCAGGAGTACTGGACCATCGAGGCGCTCTGCGCCAAGAACGGCCAGACCTTCGAGGCCGCGCTTCATAAGGTCGCTGGGCACAAGCCCCAGCTCGCGACCGAGGCCGCTGCCCAGGCGGTGGTCGAGGCGGTACGGCCGATGCCGTTCATCGTCTCCAAGGTGGAGAAGCGCAACCGGAAGAAGAATCCCGGTGCGCCCTTTACCACCAGCACGCTGCAGCAGGAGGCAGCCAAGAAGCTGGGCTTCTCCTCCCGCCGCACCATGCGCGCGGCGCAGGACCTGTACGAGGGCATCGACGTCGGGGTGGAAGGGCCGGTGGGTCTCATCACCTACATGCGGACCGACAGCGTGCGGGTGTCGGACACCGCCATCGCCGCGGTGCGCGACTTCATCGTGCAGCACTACGGGAAGCCGTACCTCCCGGAGGCGCCGATCGTCTACAAGAAGGGGAAGGATGCCCGGGTGCAGGACGCCCACGAAGCGATCCGCCCCACCGACGTGCGCCGCCGCCCCGAGGACGTGGTCAAGTTCCTCTCGCCCGACCAGGCGCGGTTGTACCAGCTCATCTGGCAGCGCTTCGTCGCCTCGCAGATGATGCCGGTGGTGTACGACATGACCATCGTCGACTTCGACTTGGGCCAGGGCAAGTACCTGGTGCGGGCCAGCGGCTCGGTGATGCGGTTCGACGGGTACCACCGCCTCTACACCGAAGGGCGCGAGGCGGAGGAAGGGAAGACGATGGACGACCTGTCGCCCATCCCGCCGCTGGCCCAGGGCGACCAGGTGGACGTGAAGGAGATCGTCCCCGACCAGCACTTCACCGAGCCGCCGCCCCGCTTCTCCGAGGCCAGCCTCGTGAAGGAGCTCGAGCGCCTCGGCATCGGCCGGCCGTCGACCTACTCGGCCATCGTGTCCACGCTCACCGCGCGCGAGTACGTGAAGGTCGAGACCCGGCGCTTCTTCCCCACCGAGCTCGGCGAATTGGTCGAGCAGACGATGGTGAAGCAGTTCCCCGACATCTTCGACGTGACCTTCACGGCCCAGATGGAAGAGGACCTCGACCGGATCGAGGAAGGAGAGGTCACCTGGCAGCACGTGGTGGCGGAGTTCTACGGCCCGTTCCTCAAGGACCTCGAGTCGATCAACATCGAGGAGCTGGTGCTCGGCCGGCTCGGCATCAGCGACCCGGGACCCTGTCCCAAGTGCGGCGCCAGTCTCGAGTTCAAGAGCGGACGCTTCGGGCCGTACTTCGCCTGCGTGCGCTACAAGTCCAAGAAGGAGCGGGAAGGGAAGCCCGAGAGCGAGTGGTGCGACTACACCAAGCCGCTCAAGCAGCAGCGCGCCCCCGACCGCGAGACCGACGAGAAGTGCCATCTCTGCGGCAGCCCGATGGTGATCAAGACCGGCCGCTTCGGCGAGTTCCTGGCCTGCACCACGTACCCCACCTGCAAGGGGACGCGGTCGATCCCCCTCGGCATCAAGTGCCCCAAGTGCACCGAAGGGGACATCGCCGAACGCCGCAGCAAGCGGGGGAAGGTCTTCTACGGCTGCCTCCGCTACCCGGCCTGCGACTTCGTGGCCTGGAACAAGCTGCTGGTGGAGCCGTGCCCCGCCTGCGGGTACGTCGGGCGTGAGCGGAAGGTGACCAAGGCCGACGGCGACGTCCGCACCTGTCTCAAGTGCGGCCACAAGGAAGTGGTCGCGGAGCCGGAAGAGGCGGCCTTGGCGTGAACGCCACCGTGATCGGCGGGGGACTGGCGGGGTGTGAAGCCGCCTGGGCCCTTGCCGAGCGCGGTGTGAAGGTCACCCTGCACGAAATGCGTCCGGTGGTGCCCACCCCGGCGCACCAGACCGACCGGCTGGCCGAGCTGGTCTGCTCCAACTCCTTCAAGTCCACCGACCTCACCAACGCCCACGGCCTCCTCAAGGCCGAGTTGTCCGACCTCGGCAGCTTGCTGCTCCCGGCGGCGGCGCGCGCGCGCGTGCCGGCAGGGACCGCGCTCGCGGTGGACCGCGACGTCTTCAGTCTCGACGTGCACCAGCAGGTCAACGCGCACCCCAACATCACCCTCGTGCGGGGGGAGCGGCACGATCTCCCCGGCAACGCCGTGGTGGCCACCGGCCCCCTCACCTCCCAGGCGCTGGCCGACGCGATCGCCGCTCGGCTCGGCACCGGGTCGCTGGCGTTCTACGACGCGATCGCGCCGATCGTGAGCGTCGAGTCGCTCGACCGGGAGGTGCTGTATGCGCTGTCGCGCTACGGCAAGGGGGATGGGGACGACTATCTCAACGCGGCGATGGATCGGGAGCAGTACGAGGCCTTCATCGATGCGCTCGTCGCAGGCGACCAGTTCGCGGGGCACGATTTCGACAGCGTCCCCTATTTCGAGGGGTGTCTGCCCGTGGAGGAGATGGCGCGCCGAGGCCGGGAGACGCCCCGTTTCGGCCCGATGAAGCCGGTGGGGCTCACCGATCCGCGCACGGGGAAGGACCCCTGGGCGGTGGTGCAGCTCCGGCGGGAGGACAAGGCGGGGCAGATGTGGAACCTCGTCGGCTTTCAGACCCGGCTCCGGATCCCCGAGCAGCAGAAGGTGTTCCGCGGGATCCCGGGGCTCGGGAACGCGGAATTCCTGCGCTACGGGAGTATCCACCGCAACAGCTATCTCAACAGCCCCGGTTCGCTCGGGCCGGGGCTCACCGCACGCGACGACGACTCGCTCTTCTTTGCGGGGCAGCTCACCGGCGTCGAGGGGTACACCGAGTCGCTCGGCACCGGGCTTATGGCGGGGATCAACCTCGCGCGCCGGCTGGCGGGGAAGCCGATCGCCGTCCCGCCGCCGACCACGATGCTGGGGGGGCTCTACCGCTACCTGCGCGAGGCCGACCCGAAGCATTTCCAGCCGATGAACGCCAACTTCGGGCTGCTCGATCCGCTCGAAGGAAAGATGAAGAAGGACCGGAAGAAGGAATTGCTGGTCGAGCGGGCGCGGGCGGACTTTGCGGGATGGCGGGGCAGCTTGTGAGGAAGGATCCCAAGGTGACCCTGCATCCGACCGCCGCGGAGCTGCTTCCCGAGGTCGCGGAATTCATCCGTCACGTCGCCGACGAGAAGCAGCAGTCGCCCAACACGGTGAAGGCGTACACCCGCGACCTGGCGGCGTTCACCGACTTCTGCGGCAGTCACTATGGCGAGGGATTCACCTGGTCTCAGCTCGACCGGCAGGGGCTCCGGGGATTCCTGGGCGAACTCCATCGTCGCGGGCAGTCCAAGCGGAGCGCTGCGCGGGCGCTCTCGGCGGTGCGCAGCTTCTATCGCTTCCTGCAGACCCATCACGACATCGTGGTCCCGGCGGTACGGAGCGCGCGGGCGCCGAAGCTGGAGCGACGCCTGCCGAGCCATATGGACACCGGGCAGATGGCGGCGGTATTCGAGGGAGCGGTCGCAGGTGCGGAAGGCGATGACGTCGGTGCGGTGCGCGACCTGGCGATGCTCGAGCTCTTCTATTCGAGCGGGCTCCGCCTTTCTGAGCTCGCCGGCGCCGATGTGGTGGACCTCGACCTCCTGGGCGACCAGATGAAGGTGCGGGGCAAGGGGCGGAAGGAGCGGATCGTCCCCGTGGGGCGGCAGGCGAACGCGGCGCTGCGGCGATGGTTGGAGCATCGCGAAGTGTTGGCGGCGCGGCCGGGGGCGGACCGGAGGGCGCTCTTCCTGAATCTTCGCGGGCAGCGGCTCACCGGCCGCAGCGTCCAGCGCTCGATGCACAAGTTGCTCGCGGCGGCGGGGCGGGATGGGTTGAAGGTGCACTCACTGCGGCACACCTTCGCGACGCATTTGCTCGATGCGGGCGCAGACCTGCGCGCCGTGCAGGAGCTTCTTGGGCATGCATCGCTCAGCACGACGCAGATCTACACGCATACGTCGGTCGACCGGCTGAAGCAGGTCTATCGGAAGGCGCACCCGAGAGCGTGAGGGGTAAGGGGTAAGGGGTGAGGGGTGAGGGGTGAGGGGTAAGGGGTGAGGGGTAAGGGGTGAGGGGTAAGAGGTAAGGGGGATCGCAGGGGAGCCGTCGCTTCGCGCAGGACGGTCCCGGCCCGGCCTGCCCCCGTACCCCCCACCCCCCACCCCATAACCAGTTGATTACGGGGCAGACCACAATTAACGGCACCACGATCCACGCCGGGCCGAAGGACGGGGGGGTGGGGCGCGGCGGCGCCCGG
>JANLXK010000054.1:0-20815 GCA_031365045.1 Gemmatimonadota bacterium
GGGATCGCCGCCGGTCGAACCTCACCCCCTGACCCCCTCACCTAACACCGGAGCGGGGGGACCCCTCCGAGGCGCTCCCCCTCGCCACGTCTGTGGTGAGGGGGTCGGGGGGTGAGGCGGAATCGGAGAGGGGCCGTGCTACTGATTCACGGCGACAGACGTTCCACCGTCCAGCCGGTTTCACCTTTCCTGTACCGCAGCCGGTCGTGCAGGCGGCTCTCGCGTCCCTGCCAGAACTCGATCTCTTCGGGCGCCACGTGGAACCCGCCCCAGTGCGGCGGGAGGGGGGGATCGTCGCCGAACTTCTTCGCGGCATCGGCCACGCGCGCCTCGAGCGCCGCGCGATCGGGGATGACGCTGCTCTGCTGGCTGGCCCAGGCGCCAAGCCGCGAGCCGAGCGGCCGGGACTTATAATAGACCTCGGCCTCGGCCTCGGAGACCTTGGTCACCTTCCCGGTGATCCGGACCTGACGCTCGAGTTCGGGCCAGAAGAAGAGAAGGCAGGCCGTCGGGTGGGCGTCGAGGTCGATCCCCTTCCGGCTCCGGAAGTCGGTGAAGAAGGTGAAGCCACGACCATCGAGCCCTTTGAGCAGCACCACCCGTGCTGAGGGAGTGCCGTCGGACCCGACGGTGGCCAAGGTCATTGCGGTGGGCTCGCGTACTTCAGCACGCTCAGCGTCGTTGAACCAGTGCTGAAAGCCGGCGATCGGGTCGGCCGGAAGGTCACCCACGTCGAGGCGGGCCTTGCGATATTCGGTGCGGAGGGCGGCGAGGTCGGGATTCAATGCACCGGTCCGGCGTCGATGGCGGTATTCAATGGGAACCGAGGGATCTGGGCGTCGAACGTGGTGCCGTCCGGGCGGACGAAGCGATAGTGCCCCTCCATCCAGCCGGAGCCTCCCTTGAGCACGCAGAAGGAGTTGTACTCGTGGACGCCCCCTGCCTTGAGGGTGGGCTGCAGTCCCACGACGCCATCGCCGATGACCTCGGTCTCCTCGCCGGCATCATCGTGGATGAGCCAGCGACGGGTGAGAAGCTGGGCCGCGACCTTGTTCACGTTCTCCAACCGGATGAAATAGGCGAAGACGTACCGCCGGTGCACCAGGTCGCTCTGCTCAGGCACGAAGAGCGGGCGGACGGTGATACGGATCCCTTCGGTCTCGCGGTGGTAGAATGGCCGGACGGGCATGGTGCCTAAATGTACTGCGTGTTGGGTGTTGTGTAGTGGGTGTCGGGCCTACCTGCCGGTGGTCGTGACACGGCAGTCAACACTCAACACTCAACACTCAACACGCTATACTATCCCACCATGACCAAGAAGCTCTATTCCACCGCCGAGGTCGAGGTCTCGTGGGAGCCGGAACTCTGCATCCACTCCGGCAAATGCGTCCAGGGATCGGTCCGCGTGTTCAATCCTCGGCGCCGTCCCTGGATCGAGCTGGAGCACGAGAATGCCGAGCGGCTGCTGACGATCGTGGCCAACTGCCCGTCGGGGGCGCTCAAGGCGCGGCGATTGATGGAGGGGGAACGGGGTCGCAACGAAGAGGGGATCGATCCGCGGGTCGGTGGACAGGTGGACGGCGCGACGAAGGGATGAGGCTCCCCTCTCCCGACAGGGGGAGGGGCTGTATCTGGTAAGCGGGCCCTCGTTCACTGCGACCAGCCCCTCCCCCTTGCCCCCTCCCCCTATCGGGAGAGGGGGAACTCACGGCAAAAACCTCTCCCGCTCCTCCGCCGTCGGCAGCAAACACTCCGGTCCATTCCGCGTGAGCTTGTGGCGGTGGTGGGCGATGAGGTCGTAGGCGCGGTCGCGGAGTCCGCGCGGAAGGAGCGCGCCAAGGCGCGCCACAACGGACCAGCTTCCGCCTAGATACTGCGCCGCCCGCAGGGCAGCGGCGCTCCGCACGAGCACCTCCTCTCCTGCTCCACCCGCATCCTCCACCCAGACCACTGAATCCACGCCCGCCAGCCCCGGATGCCTGGCCAGAATCGGTCGCGCGGTCTCGCCCTGCAGCGCGGCAAAGCGAAGGGTCCCCACGCGATCTCGCTTGAGGACCCATTGCACGCTGCTAGCGCAGAAGCCGCAGGTGCCGTCGTACAGCAACAGGTGCGTGGTGCCTGGTGGTTCGTGCGTCGAGATCCCGCTCAAGGGTGAAGCTCCTCCGGCCCCTTCCAGTCCATCCCCAGGATCACGGTCACGTCCACACGCCGAGTCGAGTCGCTGCCCACCTCGATCTTCCCAAGGCCCAGCACCTTCCGCACCTCCTCCGCGCGCTCGCGCGAGCCACGGCGGAGGATCAGGTGGGTGGAATCGGACGTCGTGTCGGCGGTCCCGAAGAAGACGACGTCGAAGCCGTTCCGCCGAAGCGTGCGGGTACCGACCCGGCCGAGCCCTTGCTTGCCCGACGCGTTGAGGACCTCGACCTGCACCGCGTCGTCACCACCGGGGACCGGATAGAGGTGGTCTCCCAACGGTGTGGGCCGGCCGGCGCGGATCAGGAACGCGACAGCGGCGAACGCGACCAGGACGCCGAGGACGGCGGCCGCGCGGGAACGGACTATTGCAGGGAGAGCCACAGGCGCCGGGTCGGTTCGAGAAGGGGCCAGCCGGAGCGTTCGGTCCACAGCACTCGGCGCGTCACAACTTCGCGGAACACCTCGTCGGGAGCGTCGGGGAAGCGGCGCGCCAGCGTCGCGCGCGCCTCGCGGTCGAACTTCCGTTCGGGATCGAGGAAGTCGGCGCAATAGAGCGCCTTGCCGGTCATGCCCCACTCCGCCCAGCCGACGGAATGCCATTGCACGGCGAGAAGCACTTCTTCGTCCTTCTCGCGCGCCTCACGCGACTCACGCGCCTTGATCGCCGCCGCGGGCCCATGGAGGAGTTCTTCATCCCAGTCGCACGCGGGCACCAGCGCACGAAGTTGTTCCGGCGGGGCATCGCGGAGCGCGTCGTGCAGCCACCCGGCGCGGAGCCACCGGTCCCACTCGGCCACCGGAAGTGACATCGCCGCGCCCCACTGATCGAGGAGCGCGGCGACGCGCCGGATATGCTCGAGCCGCTTGGACGTGACGACCGCCCAGGACGGAAGCTGGTCGGCAGCCACGGTCACGGGCGAGAGCGACGAGCGGGCCCGCGATTCATCGCGGGCTACCGCTCGGCGCGGAGCTTCCCGCCGGTGATGCGGTTCTGGGCGTCGACGAAGATCACCTTCGGGACGTGCTTGAGCGCCTCCGCCTCGTCGAACACCCCGTACGAGATGACGATGATCAGGTCGCCCGGGAGCCCCAGGCGCGCGGCGGCGCCGTTCAGCTGCATCACGCCCGAGCCGCGGGAGCCGGGGATGACGTAGGTGCCAAAGCGGTTGCCGTTGTTGACATTGACGATCTGCACTTCCTCGTGCACCACCAGGTCGGCGGCATCGAGCAGATCCATGTCCACCGTGAGCGACCCCTCGTAGTGGAGGTCGGCCGAGGTGATGGTGGCCCGGTGGATCTTGGACTTCATGAGGTGACGCTGCATCAAGGGACTCCCTGTCCGTAGATCATGTTATCGATGAGACGGGTGGTCCCCACCCTGACGGCGACGCAGATGATCGTCCCCGCCCCGGCCGTCCCGGCCGGCGTGAGCCTCTCGGGCTCCACAGTCGCAATATAATCGACCCTGATCTGCGCCGACCGTGCGACCGCGGCCTTGAGCAGCCTCTCGAGCGCGCTCACGTCGCGTTCCCCCTTGGACCAGGCCTGGTGGGCGGCGCGGAGGCCGGCGCTGATGAGGGCCGCGTCCTTCCGCTGGTCGGGGGTGAGGAAGGCGTTGCGGCTCGACAGCGCGAGGCCGTCGGATTCGCGCACCGTGGGGACCATCACCAACTCGACCGGGAGGTCGAGATCCTTGACCATCTTCCGGATGAGGGTGAACTGCTGGATGTCCTTCTGCCCGAAGCAGGCCACGTCGGGCTGCACCAGATGAAAAAGCTTGGCCACCACCGTGAGGACGCCGGTGAAATGACCGGGACGCACCGCCCCTTCCCAGTAGCTCGCCGTCGGCCCCGGGGTGACCCGCGTCTCGGCCCCGTCCGGATACATCGTCTGCACGGTGGGGGCGAAGAGCAGATCCACCCCACGCCGATCGGCGAGGGTGCTGTCGCGTTCGAGGTCGCGGGGATACTTGGCGAGGTCCTCATTCTGGCCGAATTGCAGCGGGTTCACGAAGACCGACAGCACTACCCGTGCGGCGCGCTTCCGAGCCTCGTCGACGAGCTTGAGATGCCCCTCGTGCAGCGCCCCCATCGTGGGGACGAAGCCGATGGCACGCCCGGCGGCCCGTTGCTCGCGGGTCCAGGCGCGGAGGGAGGGGATGTCGGATATCTGCAGCATGAGCGCCTAGCGCCTAGAGCCTAGAGCCTAGCGAGAGTGTGTCGAGCCCTGTGTCCGTCCATCCAGCACCGGAGTTCGCCTTGCCCTCGCTAGGCGCTAGGCGCTCCTCGCTCAGTCGAACGAATGCTCCGCCCCCGGATACTTCCCCTCCCGCACATCCTTCCCGAACGCCTCTGCCGCCTGCTTCACGTCCCCGGCCATCGAGGCGTAGGTCTTCAGGAACTTCGGCTTGAACCCCTCGTTCAACCCCAGCATATCGTGGAGCACGAGCACCTGGCCGTCGCAGTCTGGGCCGGCTCCGATCCCGATGGTGGGGACTGCGAGCTTGTCGGTGACTTTCTTCGCCAGCGCGCGGGGGACGAGCTCGAGCACCAGCGCGAAGACCCCCGCGTCCTCCAACAGCACCGCTTCGCTCAGCATCCGTTCGGCTTGGGCGCTCTCCCTCCCCTGCACCCGGTAGCCGCCGAGCTGATGCACCGACTGCGGGGTAAGGCCGAGGTGACCCATCACCGGGATGCCGACATCGACCAGCGCCTTCACCACCGGCACCATCGCCCGTCCTCCCTCGAGCTTCACGGCGGTCGCGCCCGTCTCAGCCAGCACTCGGCCGGCGTTCCGGATCGCCTCGGGGACCGACACCTGATAGGAGAGGAAGGGCATGTCGACGACGATCACCGCGTCCGGGGCACCGTTCTTCACCGCCTTGGCATGGTAGATCATCTGGTCGAGCGTGGCCCCGAGCGTGGTCTCGTTCCCGCCGAGGACCTGGTGCACTGAGTCGCCAACGAGGAGGATGTCCACGTACGGGGCGAGCAATTTGGCAAAGAGGGCGTCGTAGCAAGTGAGCATCACGAGCTTCCGCCCCGCGATGGTCGCGGCGTGGACGTCGTGGATCGTCTTGACGCGGGTCTCAGCGCTCATACGCCTTCAGCTCCTGCATCTCGCGCTTCCACCAGTCGCGGTGGGCGAGCCCGGGATGCGGCAGGGTGAGTCCAGGTTCATTCATCGTCAGGTCGTCGTACCGCACGAGGTCGAGGTCGAGGGTGCGCGGGCCCCACTTGTCCGGGCCGCGGACCCGTCCCGTCTCGCGTTCGATCTTGAGACAGGTGTCGAGCAGGATGCGGGGCGGGAGCGCCGTCTCGAGCAGCACCATCTGGTTGAGATAGGGCGGCTGCGCTATGTCGCCCAACGGGGCCGTCTCTTCGATCGCGGAGGCGCCCAGGATCCGGGTCCCGGGCAATCCGCCCAAGCGCCGACGCGCCCAGGCGAGATGTTCTTCCCGCTCGCCCAGGTTGGTGCCGAGGGCGACCCAGGCGCGGGCGACCTCGGTCCCGCTCATGAGCCGGCCGCGAAGTGCCGGGCCAGTGCCTGCAGGTAGGTCGCGACCCCTTCGAGCTCGCGGATGGCGCGTTCGAGGTCCACCTGGCCTTCGGCGGCCTCGGTGGCCTGCCGGGCGAGGGCGTTGGTCTCCTCGCGGCTTCGGTAGGAGACGAGCGCGAGGTCCTCGATCTGCTGCCGGAGCTTCCGGAAGCTCACGTCCTGCGCCGCGGCCGACTCGGCGATACGCTGGGCGTAGGTGCCCGCGTTCCCCGTCGATTGGACGATGGCGCCGAGGGCCTTCACCGCGTCGTTGGAGAGCTCCTCGACCCCCTGCACCACCGCCGTCCCCTTCTGCATTTGTTCCGAGATCTCCGCCACCGCGCGCTGGATCTGCCCCACCAGCGTGCCGGCCTCGACCGAGGAGGAGGTGCTCTGGATCGCGAGCTGCCGGACCTCGCCGGCCACCACGGCGAACCCCTTGCCGTGCGTCCCCGCGCGCGCCGCCTCGATGGCGGCGTTGAGCGCGATGAGGTTGGTGAGGTCGGCGATCTCCTTGATGCTCCCGATGAAGCCGGTGATCTTGCGCGTCACCTGCCCCAGCTCGGTGACCTGGCGCGAGCTGTCGGCCACGAACTCCTTGAGCTGCACCAGGCGTTCGAGCGCGTCCTTGATCGCGTCCCGGTTCCGGGCGGCGCTGGTGCTCGCCTCCTGACTCACCTGTTGCGCCTCGGCCCCGTCCTTGGCGATCTGCTTGGCGGCGTTGGCCAGGAGCTCGGTGGCCTCGAGCCCGCCGACCACGAAGGCGTCCTGCTCCCCGAGCTGGCTGCGGATGGCCTTGGCCGCATCGGCCACGTTGGTGGCGGAGTCGCGCACGGCGTCGGTGGCGCGCGCGAGGGCGCGCACCTGCTTGCCGATCCGGTCCACCGTCTCCATCAGCGGACGGCGCAGCTCCGCGAGGTGCACCGCCGTGGCCAGCTGCTGGGCGAAGGCCTGGACGGTGGCCAGCTCCTTCAGTTTATAGACGTTCCGCTTGTGGTGCTCGATCTCGAGGAGGCCGACCTTTTCCTCGCCGAAGACGAGCGGCACCACCAGGCAGCTCTGGGCCCAGGGGGCCGGGGTGTCGACCCGCGCGTCGCGGGAGGCGTCGGAGACCACGACCGTCTCCCCCGACTCCATCGCCAGCGTGCGGAGGGAGTCCCAGTTCGGCACCGGGCCGCGGTCGCGCCGCCCCTCGGCGCCGCGATAGAGCACCTCGCTCTTCCCCGCTTCGTACCGGAGGATGCGGAAGTCGCCCCAGTCGAGGAGCCGGTGCGCACTCACTTCGATCTGGGCGCAGCTGTCCAGCAGCGAGGCGCCGGTCGAGACCTGCCGGTCGCGCGCGTGGACCTTGCTCAGCTCTTCCGCGCCGATCGCTTCTTCGAGGATCGTCTTGGTGAGCAGGCCCAGCACCGCCTGCACCGCGAGCACCGTGACCCACCCGGCGGGATCGAGCGCGAGGATGGCGGCCGTGGTGACGACCGCGCCGCTGAGGGTGAGGAGGTAGGAGACCACCTCGTAGCGGATGATCAGGAGCCGCTCGTCCATCAGCAGCTTCTGCCGGAGGAGGAGCGTGGCGTAGAAGAGGGTGCGGCTGGTGAAGAGGTACCCCCCCGCGAGCGCGAGCGCGGCGGGGAGGAAATCGAGCGAAAGGGTCTGCACGCCGGTGATCCGGCGGACCAGCGCGTAGACGCCGAAGGCCGCGATGATCGCGAGCGCTTCGCGACCGGCGTTGATGAAGGCGAAACGCGCGGGCTTCCGGTGCCAGGCCCAGTCAGCCAGGAAGGTCCCGATGCCGGCGGCGAGCGCCACCGGGGCCGCGCCCACCAGCACCGCGCCGACCAGGAGGGGGATCCCGATCTGGGTGAGGTAGGAGTACTTGCTGAGCGGGATCGGGAAGAGCCGGAGCACCGCCACCGCGATGATCAGCCCGAGCGTGGACCAGGGCCGGTCCACCCACGAGCCGTCCACCGCGGCGGCGGCGAGGGTGGCGGCGAGGCCGGCCCACGCCACCATGCGCGGATATTCCGCTACGATCGGTCGGACCTGGATCCTCACGCCGCCCCCTCATCGAGCGCGACCCGGAGGCCGCGGAGAAACGCTTCGGCGCCCACGGGACCCTCGCGTTCGAGGCGGTCCACCAGGGCACTGCCCACCACCACGCCGTCGGCCAGGCGGGAGACCTGCCGCGCCTGATCGGCGGTCGAGATGCCGAACCCGACCGCGACCGGAAGATCGGTCACTGCGCGCACCCGCGCCACCGTCTCCCCCAGGTCGGCCGCCACCCCGGCGCTCATCCCCGTCACCCCGAGCCGCGCGACGACATAGACGAACCCTCGTGCCCCCGCCAGCGTAGCCGCGATCCGGGCGGCCGGCGTGGTCGGCGCGATGAGTCGGATCAGGTCGATCGGCGAGCCGGCGAGGGCGGCCTCGACCGCGGCATCGCCTCCCGCCGGCAGGTCGGTGAGCAGGAGCCCCGTCACCCCGGCCTTCTCGGCATCGTACAGGAAGCGCGACAGCCCGTACCGCCGGACCGGGTTGAGGTAGCTGAAGAGGACCACCGGCCGCTCGAGCTTCGCCTCGGCCACGAGGGCGAGGGTCTTGGCGAGTGTCATCCCCTGCTGCAGCGCGGTGAAGGTCGAGCGCTGGATCACCGGGCCGTCGGCGAGCGGGTCGCTGAACGGGACGCCCACCTCGATGATGTCGGCGTGCACGGCCACCCGCCGGAGGGCGTCGAGCGACGTCGGGGGGGTGGGGTGACCGGCCGTGAGATAGGGGATGAGTGCGGTGCGGCCGCGGGCGCGAACGGCGCGCCACGCGGTGGAGAGCGAAAGGTCAGACAAAGTAGTCGCCGACCGTGAGTCCGTAGCGATCCGGGGTGGTGACCTTCACGATCGTGCGGGTGAACTGTCCCATCGCGTCGCGGTCGGCGAGGTCGACCAGCGTCCCGGGCGGCAGGACGATGCCGCCGTGCGCATCGAGGGCCAGGCGCACCAGCGGCCGGTTGAGGAAGGTCGGGTCGGGGTTGGCCCCTGCTACGATGGCCACCTCGAAGGTGTCGAGCACCACGCAGGTGCCGACCGGATAGATGCCGAGGAGATTGATGAGCGCCTTCACCATCACGCGGTCATACCCGCGGCGCGGGTTCTCCCACATTTCCTTGAGCACCTTGTCGGACGGGATCGGCACGGTCTGGTAGCTGCGGCGCGTGGTGGCCGCGTCGTAGCCGTCGGCCACCGCGACGAGGCGGCTGTACGTCCCCTGCTCGCGCGGCCGGATGACACGGGGGTAGCCGGTCAGGTCGATCTTCATGTGGTGCTCGGCCGCCACCAGCACCGAGCGGTACGGCACCTCGCCGTAGCCCTTGAGCCCGAAGAGGGTCAGCACGCCGAGCCAGGGGTGGGCCTGCATCACCTTCCACTCCTCCTCGTCGAGCCCTCCCTTCTTGTTGAGGATCTCGAGGGGGACGCGCGCCTTGCCGATGTCGTGCAGCAGCGCGGCGAGGCCCAGGTCGTAGAGCTGCTTCTTCTCGAGGCCGAGCTTCTTGCCGATGGCGACCGAGAAGATGCAGACGTTGACCGAGTGGGTGAACGTGTATTCGTCGTAGTCGCGGATGGTGGTCAGGCCCATCACCGAGGTCTCGTTGCTGAGCACCTGGTCGACGATGGACTGCACCGCGCGCTTCATCTTCTTGACGCTCACCGCGCGCCCCATCCGCGCGCCGGTCATCACTTCCTTGGTGACGGCCACGCCCTGGGAGTAGCAGCGCTTGGCGGCCTGCTTGGCGGCCTCGGCGTCGTCGGCGAAGTCCTGGCCTTCGGACTCGGGCTCGAGCACCAGGTGGGTCACGCCGCCGGCCTCGAGCCGGGCGCGCAGGTCGTCGAACTTGGACTGGCCGCCGGCGGGGGTCTTCCCCGCCTGTCCCGCCATCAGGCTCAGGAGCACCTGCCACTCCCGGCGCTCGGCCCCCTCATCCATCCGGAGCGCGCCGATGCCGAACTCGCGGAACATCCCGAGCACGGAGCTGAAGGCGGCATAGTTGTCGAGCTCGAGTCGGAGCCGGAGCGAGTTCACGAAGAGGAACTCGCCCATCACCCGCACCTCGAGCTCCTGCTCGGCGGCCAGCACCTGGAGTGCGCCCCGGTGCAGGTCGTCCAGCGCCCGCTGGGTGGTGGCGTTCTCCACCGGGTAGAGCTTGAGCGCGCGCTGGGCACCGTGGAAATGGATCAGCAGGGCGCGTCCGCTGGCGCGGAGCACGCTCTCGCTGCTGTCCGCCGAGGTGATGGCGACCGAGCCGCGCGGGGCGGGACGCTTCTCGTCGCTCACGCGCTCATCTCCCGGAGGGCGCGGGCGACGGCATTGCGCACCACGACCTCCTTGTCCTGCGCCACCTTCTCGATGGCCGCACGGGCCTCGGGGCTCTTGATACGGGCCAGCGCCATCACGGCGCAGGCACGGGTCTCGGGCGCGAAGGTCTTCTTGAAGAGCCCGCCTTTGGCGCCGGCGATCTCGGAGAGCGGCGCCAGCGCCGCGGCGGCCGCGATGCGGGCGTACGCCTCGAAAAAGGCCTGCCGCTCCGTGAGGTCGATGCTCTCGACGTTCTTGCCGAGCACCTGCGCCTCGACCGCCTTGAGCGCCCCCTTGTACCCCTTCTCGGCCATCACCCGCACGGCGAAGAGCCGCACCTCGCGGTCGGCATCGGCCAACCCTCGCTCCAGCGTCTGCAGCGCACCGGGGGAACCGATCCCGCCGAGCCCCTGGGCGGCGGCGAGGCGGATGGCCGAGTCGGGGTGCTGGAGCGTGAGCCCGAGCCCGGCCACGGCGGACTGCATCTTGAGGCGGCCCGCGAGCGCCACCGCCCCGGGGAGCGCCTCGCTCTCGGGCGACCCGAGGATCTTGTGCACGTCGGCCGGGAAGCTTTCGGCCAGCCGCGTCACCACCCGCTCCAGCATCTGGCGCACCTGCTCCTTGGAGAGCTTGGGCAGCCAGGCGAGCACCGGCTCCAGCGCCGTGCCGCGGAGTTCGCGGAAGAGTTCGGCCAGGTCGGCCTCGGGGGGCGGCTGGACCGCCTCCTCGATGGCCTGCAGCATCTCCTCGACCACCGCGGGCTCGCTCAGCACCGCCGCGAACTGGTCGAGCCGCTCCCGATGCGGCTCCTCGAGATGCCGGGCGCGGAGCACCAGCACCTTGGCTTCGCGGAGCATCTCCGCCACCGCGCGGAGGTCCCCCGCCGCCATCAGATACGGCGGGAAGCTCTCGAGGATGGTGAGGATCTCCTCGCGCACGGCATGCTCGGTCTGGGTCTCGAACAGGTCGTACAGGGTGCCCATCGCGTTGGCGCGGAGGTCCTGGGAGTATTCGTGCCCGATCTGCTCCTTGAGATAGGCCACCTCGGCCTCGTCGAGGAAGTAGAGCGTGCTGTCGAAGTCCTCGAGCCGCACCACCTGCGACTTGTTGACCGCTTCGTCCGCCTCTTCCTTCACCGCCTGCTGCCGCGCGTCCTTCTGCGCCGCGAGGTCGTCCGGGGCCGCGCTCGACACCAGGCCCGGTGTCCCACCCGACGAAGTGACCTGCTGGACCCCTTCCTGCAGTACTTCCACGAACTGGTAGTGGAGGTATTGGAAGTCGTACTCCCAGAGCAGGGTGAGGAGATCGTCCTCGGCATCGGTGGGAAGGGTGCGTGCCTTGTTGATCACCTCGAGGAGGGGGACCAGTTCCTCCGCCTCGACCCCGCTCTTCAGCTGCAGCGAGCGGATCCCGTCCTTGAAGAAGAGCCAGGCGATGTTGTCGCCCTTGCCGGAATTGGCGTAGACCGTCTGCCCTTCCCACACCAGCTCGGTCTCGTGGATGGCGAGATTGACCTCATCGACCTCCTCCCACATCGGCTTGAAGGCGGCGCGGAGGGTGTCGACGGCGCGCTGGTACACGGGGTTGTTGGGGAGGTACATCTGGGTCGCGCGGATCGCCTTCATCAATGTGCGCAGCACCTCCTCGAGGAGCTGCGGGTGCATCGGCAGGGGATTCCCGTCGGGCCCCTCGGGGGGCGGCCCCACCGGGATCTGCACCGCGGTGGTAGTGCGGGACCCGCCCTCGCGCGGTTCGGTCATGCGACGCTACCGAGGAGCGCGGCCACGTGCGCGACGTCCTTGTCGCCGCGGCCGCTGAGGCAGAGGAGGACAAGGTCGTCCGCGTGCCATTCGGCGCGGGCGCGCTCGATCCACGCCACCGCGTGCGCGGTCTCGAGCGCCGGGATGATCCCTTCGAGCCGCGCGAGGCGCTGGAAGCCGGCGAGCGCCTCGGCGTCGGTGACCGACTCGTAGCGTACCCGCCCTTCATCCTTGAGCCAGCTGTGCTCGGGACCGACACCCGGGTAGTCGAGGCCGGCCGAGACCGAGTGTGCCGGCAGGACCTGCCCGTCGGCGTCCTGGAGGAGGTAGCTCAGTGCGCCGTGCAGAACGCCGGGCTCGCCGGCGGTGAGGGTGGCGCTGTGATGGCCGGTGGCCACGCCCTCACCGGCGGCCTCGACCCCGACAAGCCGGACGTCGCGGTCGTCGAGGAAGCCGCTGAAGATCCCCATCGCGTTGGAGCCGCCGCCGACACAGGCGACCACCGTGGTCGGGAGCCGGCCTTCGCGTGCGAGGAGCTGCTCGCGCGATTCGCGGCCGATGACCGACTGGAAGTCGCGCACCATCCGGGGATAGGGATCGGGACCGACCACCGAACCGATGATGTAGTGAGTGGTGGTGACGTTGGTGACCCAGTCGCGGAGCGCCTCGTTGGTGGCGTCCTTGAGCGTGCGGGTGCCGGAGGTGACCGGCACCACCGTGGCGCCGAGGAGTCGCATCCGGTAGACGTTGAGCGCCTGGCGCTCGACATCCTCCGCGCCCATGTAGACCACGCACTCGAGCCCGAAGCGGGCACAGACCGTGGCCGTCGCGACGCCGTGCTGCCCCGCCCCGGTCTCGGCGATGATCCGCTGCTTGCCCATCCGCCGCGCCAGGATCGCCTGGGCGACCGTGTTGTTGATCTTGTGCGCGCCGGTGTGGTTCAGGTCCTCGCGCTTGAGCAGCACCCGGCAGCCGACCGCCGCGCTGAAGCGGGGCGCGTCGGAGATCGGCGTGGGCCGTCCGACGAACTCGCGCAGCAAGACGTCGACCTCCGCCCAGAAGGCGGCGTCGGCGCGCGCGGTGTCATAGAGCGTGGCGAGCTCGGCGAGCGCCGCCATCAGGGTCTCGGGCACATAGCGGCCCCCGTAGGGACCGAATCGCCCGGCGACCGCTCGCTCAAGGGGGAGGGAGATCGGCAATGGCCTCTGCGATGAAGCGTCGAATGAGGAACGGATCCTTCACGCCGGGAGAACGTTCGACCCCGGAACTCACGTCTACGATGTCAGGCCGGACCAGCTCGATCGCGCGGCGGACGGTGTCGGGGCGGAGGCCACCCGCGAGTGCGAACAGGGTGCTGGGTGCTGGGTGCTGGGTGGGTCCGAATCGTTCGCGGGCATCGCGCGCCAATCGCAGATCCAGTGCTATCCCTGCTCCGCCCTCGACGCCCGGCACCCGCGGTTCGATCAGGAGGTCGTCGGCCCCTTCCACCATATGATCGAGGTGCGACAGGTCGGCGGGTCCCGCCAACCGGAGCACGCGCCACACGATCAGTCCATCGGCTTGGAGTTG
Organism: Gemmatimonadota bacterium; assembly: GCA_031365045.1. Lineage (GTDB taxonomy): Bacteria > Gemmatimonadota > Gemmatimonadetes > Gemmatimonadales > GWC2-71-9 > CAMLHU01. The sequence goes on from JANLXK010000054.1 coordinate 13,407, forward strand.
TGCCGCGAGTTCGGGGTCGCTCCCACCATGCAGTTGGACCCCGTGGAATCCTGCCGCATCACGCGACTGGAGGATCGCGTCGCGATCGGGAGAACCCCAGACCGCCAGGACCGGCCTCCCCTGCGCCGCGAGCACCACCTCCCGCGCTTCCGGGTCGGTGACGCGCCGAGGACCCCCCGCATACACCACTCCAAAGTACGTAGCTCCCGCCTCCGCGGCTACCGCCACATCGGCCGGACGGCGGAGTCCGCAGACCTTCACCTCAACGGCCACGGCGCCCCACCGAGCTCAGGCTCCGGGTCAGGGCCGCCGGGTCGGCCGCCGCACTGAGGGCAGTGCCGATGAGGACCGCGTCGGCCCCCGCCGCCGCGGCCTTTTCGACGTCGGCGCGGGAGTGCATCGCGCTCTCCGCGACGGCCAGTAGGCCGGAGGGCAGGAGGGCCAAAAGCTCCCAAGCTCCGTCGGGGTCAAGGGCGAAAGAGTCGAGGTCGCGGCTGTTCACCCCGATGATCTCGGCCCCGGCCGCGAGCGCCACGTCGATCTCACCCTGGGTGTGGGTCTCGACGAGGGCGTCGAGGCCGAGTTCGCGCGCGAATGTTAGCAATGCTTCAAGCCGTTGCGGGGTGAGGATCCGTACGATCAGGAGCGCGGCGGAGGCCCCGGTGGCGCGGGCTTCGACCAGTTGCAGCTCGTCGATGATGAAGTCCTTCCGAAGCACCGGCACCGCCACCCGCGCGCAGACCGCTGCGAGGTCATCGATCGAGCCGCCGAAATGGGACCTTTCAGTGAGCACCGAGATCGCCGCCGCACCGGCTGTGGCATACTGCTCGGCGTGGGCCGCCGGGTCCAGGTCATCCCGTATCGACCCCGCCGAGGGGGACCGCCGCTTCACCTCGGCGATGAGGGCGACGGAGCTCCCGGCCCGCAAGCCCGCCATGAATGGCGGGCCCGCGGCGGCCTCCGCTGCGGCCTTTTCGAGCTGCCGCGACCTGGCTTTCAGGGCGGGGAGGGTGGCCCGGGTGGAGGCGATGATCTGGTCGAGTATTGCCGGCATCTTGCGTTTCGGGGGACTTTCGGTAATATAGTTCAGTGGTTCGGCATCCATTCGGGCGCTCTACGCCCTGGAGGTACCGTATGACCCTCACCCGCCGGCAGAGCGAAGTGCTCGAGTTCCTGCGCACGTACATCGCCGATCAGCGCTACGCGCCGAGCTTCGAGGAGATCGCGGAGCACTTCGAGTTCCAGTCCCTCGCCACGGTGCACGAGCACCTGAGCAACCTGGAGCGGAAGGGGTACATCAAGCGCTCCCCCAACGAGAGCCGAGCGATCGAGATCTCCCCGCCCCGCGGCACCGCCAAGGCCACCGAGATCCCGCTCCTCGGCTCCGTCGCCGCCGGCATGCCGATCGAATCGCTGATGCACGACGAGGTCGTGGCGGTGCCCGACGAGATCCTGCCGCGGCGCGGCCCCAACTACGGCCTCAAGGTGCGGGGCGATTCGATGATCGACGACCACATCGTCGACGGCGATATCGTCGTGGTGCACGGCAAGCAGGCCGCCGACAACGGCGAGATGGTCATCGCCCTGGTGAATGGTAACGAGGCCACGGTGAAGCGGTTCTATCGCGAGACCGGCGGATGGGTGCGGCTCCAGCCTGCCAACGCGTCGATGGCGCCGCTGCGGTTCCAGGAACGGGATGTGTTGATCCAGGGGGTGGTGGTGGGGGTGCTCAGGAAGTATTGAGTGTTGAGTGTTGCGTATTGCGTATTGCGGAAATGCCTCGACACCACTGACCACCCAACACCCAACACCCAACACCCAACACCCAACACCCAACACCCCACACCCAACATGCAGATCCCTCGTCGGCTCGCGGGGGATCTTTTTTCACTCCTTCGGGCGCCCGATGGTGAATGAGAACTGCTTCTGGGCGCGATACTCACCGCCGAACGCAGTGCCCGCGAGGCTCAGCCGGTCGGGCGCCGCGATGATCCGCCCGGGGCCTGAAGCGGCGATCGCGGCGAGCAATTCGATCGGATCCGCCCCGGGGAGACGGAGCACCTCCCACTTCCCGTCGCGCCGACGGACGGCGGCCCCGATGTTGATCGACCCTTTCGGCCCGCGGAGGATCGCGAGCGCTCCTCCCTCCAGCACCTCCCACGCCATGAACTTGTCCCCCGTCCCCTTCCGGATGGTGATCCCGGTCCGATCGATGACGATCGCCTGGGGGGTGACGAAGTGCTCGACGAGCGCGAAGAGGCCGAGGATCGCGGGGAGGAGCAGTCCGGCGAGCGAGCCAGAGTCCTGATAGATCGCGAAGACCGGGATCGTGACCAGCACCAGCAGCAGCAGGAGGACGAACTTCGCGGCGCCGGGATACCTCTTCTCGACCTCGTACGGGAGCGCCATCCGCCTCTTCGGGAGGATCCCCTGAGCGAGAATGGTGTTCAGCACCTCACCGAGCCCCTCGATCTGGGTCGAGATCTTGAGGAGCACCTGCTCCCCGGGGCCAAGGAGCACGAACACTCCGCCCAGCTTCGCCAACCGAAGTTCGGTGACCTGGTTCCACCCAACGAACTGCGGCATTCCCTCGTCCGGGATCACCTCGATCCCATCGTTACGGACGGAGTAGCGGGTCGCGGCGGAACGGGCCGACCGCGCGGCCGCATAGGCCACGGCAGCGAAGAAGGCCCCGAAGATGACGAACATCGGTCGCGCGAACGAGGCGTCGGCGCCGAAGTCCGCGAGGAAGCCCGCAGTGGTCGCGGCCGCGGCCAGTGCGCTGAGGACGGCGACGCCGATCCGGGCGCCGATCCGCGACCCGCGGGAGATGGCGTAGGTCCGCGGGGCGGTCATCGCGGACTCGCCGTCCGCAGTTCCGCGAGGACGGCGGCGGCATCGCCATTGCGGAGGGATCGATCGGCCTGCTCCACGGCGCGATCGAAGGAGATCTCGGTGCTCACGTAGATCGCCGCAGCGGCGTTGAGAAGGACTGCGGCACGGCCGGCTGGGTCGTCTGACGAGTTGCCGCCTGAAGGCGGCCGCAACAGGCGTTCGAGACGCTCAGCATTCTCCGACGGCTCGCCACCCCTAAGTGCGCCGAGGTCATCCTGTCGCAACTCGAACTCCTCAGGTCGCAGCGTCCATTCCGTGACTCGCGACTCGCGACCCGCGACCCCGCCCCTCACCTCCCACACCCGCGTGACGCCCGCCGGCGAGATCTCGTCCATCCCGACCTCCGCGTGCACCACCAGCGCGTGCTCGGCGCCCAAGCGCCCCAGGGCCTCAGCGACGAGGGGTCCACGCTCCGGGTCGGAGATTCCGATGATCTGCCGCGTCACGCCCGCCGGATTGGCCAGGGGCCCGAGCAGATTGAAGATCGTCGTCGTCTTCAACTCCTTCCGCACCGGGGCCGCGTGGCGCATCGCGGGGTGATAGTGGGGCGCGAAGAGGAAGACGAGCCCGACCGCATGGAGCACCTGCGCCGCGCGCTCGGGGGCCAGCGCGATGTCGATGCCGAGTGCTTCGAGCACGTCGGCGCTGCCGGAGCGCGAGGTGAAGGAGCGGTTGCCGTGCTTGGCGATGGGCACGCCGGCGCCGGCCGCGACGAAGGCGGCGGTGGTGGAAACATTGAACGTGCTCACCGTCCCGCCGCCCGTTCCACACGTATCGACCAGCGGGACAGGGTGCGAAGTGCGAGGTGCGAAGTGCGGGGTGACCGGTAGACGGATCATGGCGCTGCGAAGTGCCTGCGCCGCGCCGGCCACCTCGTCGGCGGTCTCACCCTTCTGTTTCAGCCCAAGGAGGAGCTCTCGGAGCTGCTCGTGCGAGGCCTCACCGCGCATGACGACGCCGAAGGCCGCGGCGGCCTCCTGGGCGGTCAAATGTTCGTGTTTGCGGAGGCGGCCAAGCGCGGCGAGAAGCGGCATTTACCTCAATCTACACAACGACTTGCAGAGTTGCCCGAGGCCCGCGGTCCGGCTACTTTTCCGGTCTCGATGACCCACACCTTTCTCGCCCGGGTGCACTACGCTGGTGCCGGTTTCGTGGGGTGGCAACGGCAGGCCAAGGGCCGTTCGGTCCAGGCCGAGGTCGAACGGGTCCTCGAGCGGCTCTGCGGTCGGCGCATCGTCGCCCACGGTGCGGGGCGCACCGATGCCGGGGTCCACGCTGTGGGATTGGGAGTCAGTTTTTCCGCTCCCGCCAAGTGGACCCCGGTCGCGCTCCGGAAGGCGATGAACGCCCTGATCGCGAAGGAATGCTGGGTCGAGTCGGTGCAGCTGATGACCCCCGGATTCCACGCGCGGAAGAGCGCGACCGGCCGACGCTATCGCTACCTCATCGGCACCGACGAAGGGGCGGAGTCCCCCTTCCGCCGCCCGTACGAATGGGCGCTGGGGCGTCCCCTCGACGTGACGAAGCTCGAGGCCGCCGCCACCCAGATCCGCGGGCGCCACGACTTCCGTGCCTTCGCCGCGAAGGGGGAGCCCAAGCCGCACTGGGAGTGCGACCTGCGGCTGGCGCGCTGGGAGCCGAGGCCGGGGAACGAGGGGATGACGTTCCACGTCGCCGCCGACCGATTCCTGCACCACATGGTGCGGATGCTCGTCGGGACGATGGTGGACATCGCCCTCGACCGGCGCCCGGTGGCAGATATGGGGCGATTGCTCGCGGCACGGGAGAACCAGGACACCAGTCCTCCCGCGCCACCTCAGGGGCTCTACTTCGTGGCGGCGGACTATCCGGCGGAGAGCTTTGCGGACCTGGACACCCCTTCCTCCTGACCTGACGCGGCGACTCGCCGCCTTCGGGCTCGCCCTCTGCCTCTCGGCGGAGGCGCTCGTGGCGCAGACCCCGCGCCCCTTCACGCCCCGGCGCCAGCCGCCGACCCCGCAGACCCAGATCGACCAGAGCCGCCGCACCGCCATCGTCGACGCCGCCCAGCGCGTCGGCCCGTCGGTCGTGTCCATCACGGTCACCTCGCACCAGGCCGCGCGGCCCCGCTCCGCCTTCGACATGTTCTTCGCGCCCCCTGGCGGCGACCGCACGGTGCAGAGCTTCGGCACCGGGTTCGCCTACCGCGCCGACGGGTACATCATCACCAACCAGCACGTGGTGGCCGACGCGGAACAGGTCCGGGTGGCCCTCCCCGACGGCACCGACGTCCCCGGCACGGTGGTGGGCGCCGACCCCCTCACCGACATCGCGGTGGTGAAGGTCGAGCGGGCGCGCCTCGTAGTGCCGACCTTCGGCCGGAGCGACCGACTCCTCATCGGTGAGTGGGTCATCGCCCTCGGCAATCCCTTCGGCTACCTCCTCGGCGACGCGCATCCGACCGTCACCGCGGGGGTGGTGAGCGCCACCGGAAGGAACATCCTGCCGGGCGAGGCCCAGACCGGCCTCTATCTCGACATGATCCAGACCGATGCGGCGATCAACCCCGGCAACTCCGGCGGGCCGCTGGCCGACGCCACCGGCGCGATCGTCGGTGTCAACTCCTCGATCTTCACCCAAGGGGGCGGCTCCATCGGCCTCGGCTTCGCGATCCCGATCGAGCGGGCGCGGCGCGTGGCCGACGAGATCATCCGCACCGGCCAGGTGCGGCGCGCCTGGTGGGGGCTGGAGGTGGCGGGCGCCGAGTCGATGCGCGACTGGCGCACGCAGGGGGGCGTCACCGTCACGAGCGTCGCGCCGGGCGGACCCGCCGACCGCGCCGGGATCCACCGCGGCGACGTCCTCCTCCGGGCCAACGGCCGCGAGCTGCGGAATTTCCTCGACTGGGAAGCGATCAAGCTCGACCGCTCAGTGGGCGACACCTTGCAGGTACAAGCGCGCGGCCTCGCGCTGACCCGCGCCCGCACCCTCGTGAGCGGCGACCTCCCCACCGTCACCGCCGAGCGGGTGCGGGTGCTGAGCGACCTGGAGCTCGTGACGGTCAGTCCCGGCGTGCGGGCCGAGCGGAACATCCGGAGCGAGCAGGGCGCACTCATCGCGACGATCACGGCCGCCGCCGCGCAGGCCACCGGCCTCGCCGCCGGTGACGTGATCCTGGCCATCGACCGCACCCCCGTGGCCTCCGCCGAGCAGGTGGCCCAGATCGTGGGCGCCCTCAAGCCCCGCCAGCCGATCCGCGTGTACGTCGAGCGGGAAGGCCGGCTGGTGTACTCCGACATCGCCCTCCGATGACCGACGACCGCTACCGCTCCCCGCTCGGCACCCGCTACGCCTCCCCCGAGATGCAGCGCCTCTGGGGTGAGCCGCACCGCATCGGCCTCTGGCGCCGCGTCTGGCTGGCGCTGGCCGAGAGCGAGCGGGAGCTGGGGCTCGCCATCCCCGAGGCCGCGATCACCGAGATGCGGGCGCACCTCGACGATGCCGACCTGGGGAAGGCGGCGGAGTACGAAAAGCGGTTCCGCCACGACGTGATGGCCCACGTGCACACTTTCGGCGAGCAGGCCCCGGCGGCGCGCGCGGTGATCCACCTCGGCGCCACCAGCGCCTTCGTCACCGACAACGCCGACGTGGTGGTGATGCGGGACGGGCTCCGGATGGTGCTGGGGCGGCTGCTGGCGGTGCTCGATGCGCTCGAAGTGTTCGCCGTGAAGTGGCGCGCCACGCCCTGCCTGGCCTACACTCATTTCCAGCCGGCGCAGCTCACCACCGTCGGCAAGCGCACCACGCTCTGGATGCAGGACCTCGCGCTGGACGTCGAGGAGATCATCCGGCGGCTCGAGACCCTCCGGCTCCGCGGCTGCAAGGGGACCACGGGGACGCAGGCGAGCTTCCTCGAGCTCTTCCACGGCGATCATGCCAAGGTGCGGGAGCTCGAGCGGCGCTTCGTGGGGCGGATGGGGTTCGACGCCTGCTTCGCGGTGACCGGCCAGACCTACCCGCGGAAGCAGGACGCGCAGGTGCTCGACCTTCTGAGCGGAGTCGCCCAAGGGTGCGCCAAGATCGCCAACGATCTGCGCCTGTTGCAGCACGAGAACGAGGTGCTGGAGCCGTTCGAGAGCGAGCAGATCGGCTCGAGCGCGATGGCCTACAAGCGGAACCCGATGCGGGCCGAGCGGATCAACGGGCTGGCGCGGTTCGTGATCTCGCTGCAGCAGAACGGGGCCCAGACCGCCTCGAGCCAGTGGCTCGAACGCACCCTCGACGACAGCGCCAACCGGCGGCTGGTCCTGCCGGAAGCGTTCCTGGCGGTCGACGCGATCCTGATCCTGGCCGAGAACATCGCCCGCGGGCTCGAGGTGCGGGACGGCGTGGTGGCCCGGCACGTGGCCGAACAGATGCCCTTCATGGCCACCGAGCGGTGGCTGATGCTCGGCGTCGAGGCGGGCGGCGATCGCCAGGCGCTGCACGAAGTGGTGCGGAAGCACTCGCTGGCCGCGGCCGAGCAGACCGCCACC
>JANLXK010000080.1:0-2288 GCA_031365045.1 Gemmatimonadota bacterium
TCCGCCGTGCTCCAGCGCCAGGAAGACGACCTCCGCCCCCTGCGCAGCTTCCACCGGCGAGAGCGCTTGGAACGTCGCGTCGGTCAGGTGGCTGAGCTGCGGATGGATCTCGCCCAGCTTCTTCCCCGCCTGGCTCCGGCTCGTGGCCACGACCGACTTCACCTGCGGATGGCCGTAGAGGAGACGCACCAGTTCGCCGCCGGCGTAGCCCGCGGCCCCGATGACGGCGGTCTTCATGCGGCAGCCGAATGCTGGCCGTGCCAGATCCGCACCGCCTCGAGCACGCAGGCGACCAGTCCATCGGCCTGCTTCCGCGCGTTGAAGGCGGGGACGCCGAGGGAGGCCTTGATATAGTCGTTGCCGACCTCATTGTCGGTCGCGGGGCCGGTGAGCACGGTCACCGGGAGATTGAACCGGTCACGCATCAGCTCGACCGAGCCCCAGCACCCGACCGGGTCGGGGGCCGCCATCACGAAGGCCGCCCCGACACCGGCCAGCTCCACATCGGCCAGGATGTCCTGCACGCCGTACTCCCCGAGGATCCCGTCACCGAGCTCCGCCACGATCACGTCGGGCGCATCCTTGGACAGACGGTTGAAGATCCCCTTGGCGACCGGGACGGTCATCCCGGCGTGGGTGCTGGCGGCGCCGGCGTCGTTGAAGGTCAGCGCCGACATCGCGCCGGCGTCCCGCATCGAGAGAGAATCCCGCATCAACGAGACGCCGGTGAGCTTCGTTGCGGCGACCCTGAGCCCCGCGCGCGCGAGCCCCCGCACCAATTCGGTCGCGGCGACGGTCTTGCCGGCGTTCATGCAGGTGCCCGCGATGTAGACTACCGGCACCGTGGAGGTGAGCTGGTCGGCGGTCGGGACCGCACCGTCCTTGATGTGCGCCGGACGCCCGACCCGGTCGCCCAGTTCAGGGAACGCGAGCACCGCTCCCAGCACCTCGGCCTTGAACGGCGGACCGATGTCGGAGTTGCCGCTCGTGACCTTGCCGAGGATGCCGCCGAGGTTGAGGACGTTGATCACGTCACCGACCGAGATGGCGGTCGGCACTTCGCCCGCATAGCCGCGGAGCGCGCGCCGCGAACCGAGCACGCCGGCGAGGACATCCCCCTTCCGGAGCGAGACCATCCGCCCCGCGAGGTCCTCGATGGTGTTGTAGGTGCTCTTGTCCTCGAGGATCCGGACCGCGAGCACGTACCCCTCGGCGGCCACGATCTCGTCACCCACGATCACGTCGAGGGCGAGGTGGGCGTTCTTGGTGGAGGAAGCGATGCGGTCGAGCCGCACCCGGGTCGTCACGACCATGCGTCAGCCTTTCCTGTTCCCGGCCCTGACGGCCAGGAGCGAAGGGATGGCGGCCACCCGCGCGAATCCGGCCGCCTCGGCGCCGGTCCAGAGGCGGTTCTCCTCACCGTAGGTGGCCACGGCGGGATCCATCATCGAGAAGGGGCTCTTCGTCCCGGTCACCTGGAACCGGCCGGCGGAGAGACGCACGCGGGTCTCCCCGCTGACCCGCTGCTGCGACGAGGTGATGTATGCCTCGATGTCGCGGCAGGCGGGATCGAACCACTGCCCTTCGTGCAGCCGGTCGCCGTAGAAGCGGCCGAGCTGGTCCTTCCAGAAGAGCTGCCACTTGGTCGAGACGAGCTTTTCGAGCTCGCGATGGGTACGGATCAGGAGGAGCGCCGCGCCCGCCTCGAAGCCGATCCGTCCCTTGATGCCGAGGACCGTCTCGCCGACGTGGATGTCGAAGCCGATGCCGTAGGAACGGCAGATGTCGTTGACCGCGTCGACCAGGTCGGGGCCGTGGATCGGCTTCCCGTCGAGCGCGACCGGGAGGCCGAGGGCCCAGGTGATGACGAGGTCACGGGGCGCGGGGGCGTTGGCGGGGGCGTCGAGGAGCTCTGGCGGTGGGCCGGCCCAGGTGTCGTGGGTCCAGCCGCCCCCGTACGTCGTGCCCCAGAGGCCGCGATTGATCGAGTACTTACCGGCGGCGCCGGGGACGGGGAGCCCCCGCTCCTTGAGGTAGGCGATCGATTGATCGCGGGAGAGGGAGAGCGCGCGGATGGGCGTGATCACCTCGAGGTCGGCGGCGAGGACGCGGAAGGCGACGTCGAAGCGGACCTGGTCGTTGCCGGCACCGGTAGAGCCGTGCGCGACCGCAGTGGCGCCGATCTGGCGGGCCACTTCGACCACCGACATCGCCTGCTGGGTCCGTTCGGCCGCGACCGAGAGCGGATAGACCTCGCCGCGGAGGACGTTCCCCTGGATCAGGAAGCG
>JANLXK010000159.1:0-1771 GCA_031365045.1 Gemmatimonadota bacterium
CGACTCGGCTTCCAAGCCGGGAATCACGATGGACTACAACCTGGTCTTCCTGAGTGCGCCCGGGGTCATGTTCGTCTGGGACGCGGTCAACTACAGTTCGCTCGCCGCATTCGTCGCAGCGACGGGGCGGGAGCCTCACGGCCTCGAGGCCGATCCGAGGTGGACGGCGCCGTCCGCGGGGGACTTCCACCTCTTGCCGGGTTCCCCGGCGATCGACGCGGCGTCTTCCGGTGCGAGCGGCGCGTCGAGCACCGACATCGAGGGACGAGCGCGCGTCGACGATCCCTCCGTCGCGAACACGGGGGCCGGCCCGCGGACGTTCGATGACCGCGGCGCGTACGAGCATCCGGCGTGCGGAAACGGGATCCAGGAGTACGGGGAAGAGTGTGACGGGTCGGACGTCGGCCTTGCGGTGTGCGCCCAGTCGGGATGCTTCGACGGAGAGCCGAGCTGTAGTTTTCAGTGCACCTTGGACTACGCGACGTGTACGGGTTGCCCGACGTGCGGGAACGGCGTCAAGGAGCTCGGCGAGGACTGCGACGCGGGCGATTTGGGCGGCGCGACCTGCGAGAGTCTGGGGCAGTGCTCGCTCGGAGGCGGTCTGTTCTGCAAGCTCGATTGCACGTTCAACACCGCCAACTGCTCTTGCGGAGCCATCTGCGGCGACGGGGTCCGACAGGGACTCGAAGCATGCGACGGCGCGGACCTCGGAGGCGTGAGTTGCAGCAATTACGGCTGCTTCGCCGGCACGCCGACGTGCGCGGAAACGTGTGCGCTCGACTATTCGAGTTGTACCAATTGCTGGGCCGGAACGCTCTACGTCGACCAGGCCAGCCCGGCGTGTTCGAACACGGGCCAAGGGACCGCGGCCGCGCCGTTCTGCTCGATCAACGCCGCTGCCGCCAGAGTGGTCGCCGGAGGCACGGTCATCGTCTCCTCGGGCACGTACCTCGAGTACGTGAAAATACTGACGTCCGGAACATCGACGGCGCCTATCGTGTTCAAGGCGGCGCCCGGCGCCGCGGTCAACGTATCCGGCCAGGCGCGAGGCTTCGAGCTCGTCGGCAAGAGCTGGGTTACCATCCAAGGGTTCAACGTCTCCACGACGACGCAATACGGCATCTCCGTTGAAAACGGTTCGAATGTCACGATTCGCGGCAACCGCGTCTCGTTTGCGGGGACGCGGGCCTCCGGGTCCACGAAGCCGGGGATCTACGTCAGCGCCACATCCAACTCGCTCATTTCGGGAAACACGGTGGAAGACAACAGCGACTCGGGGATCTACGTCACCTCGGGTTCGACGGGCCTGAAGATCGAGAACAACGTCTCGGCCCGGAACGCTCGGGGATACACGCTGGCCGCCTCCGGAATCGAGCTCCGCAGCGGCGGCAACACCGTACGCGGGAACATCTGCCACGACAACGAGGTCTCCGGAATCGTCGTTCAGCCCTTCAGCGGCACGACCCCCGTGCCCAATTGCCTCATCGTCAACAACCTGACCTACGGGAACGCCAACCACGGGATCCAGGTCAAGTATTCGAACGCCTCGCAGCTCGTTGGGAATACCGTTTACGCCAACGGCGGTTCCGGAATCGACCTTGCCGGCGCCTCGACGCAGTGCGTCGTCGCCAACAACATCGCCGCCGACAATGCGCCGAACCTCAGCGGCTCGTCGTGGGGCAATATCCGCGTGGAGACCGCCTCCACCACCGGGACGACGCTCGACTACGATCTCGTTTTCCGGAGTCCGGGTCAGACCGGGACGATGATC
>JANLXK010000167.1:0-2521 GCA_031365045.1 Gemmatimonadota bacterium
GGTTGTTCGAGGGAGGGGGTTGGGGGCAAAGGCGGAACCCGGGGAGAAGCATGAGTTCGCTTGTAGCCCCGGTCCCGAGCGACTAACTTCACTTCCTTCCTACAGTTACGGTCGGTCCGGTGTCTGATCTCTTTGCCCGTCTTCAAGGTGCGCTCGTCACTGCCCGCAAGGCGCAGGACAAGGAGCGCACCTTGGTGCTTTCGACCCTGGTGGCCCAGGTCAAGGACTACGGACTCAAGATCGACCACCCGATCGCCGACGCCGACGTGATCGACATCTTCCGGAAGGGTGTGAAGTCCCGGCGCGACTCGATCGAACAGTTCGAGAAGGGCGGACGCAGCGAACTGGCCGAGCGCGAGAAGACGCAGACCAAGGTGATCGAGGAGTTCCTGCCCGCCGCGATCGATCCCGCGGAAATAAAAGCGGCGGCCGTGGCCGCGGTCGCGGGAGGGGCGAAGGACGTGGGCGCCCTGATGAAGGTGCTGATGCCCCAGTTCAAGGGGCGCGTCGACGGCAAGGTCATCAACGATGCGGCGCGGGAGGCGCTGCAGGCGGGATGACGGAGAACCGGTCTGACATGCTCTCCGCTAGCAGCAGCGGGGTGTCGGTGCCCACGGGCGCTGGCACCCCGCTTGATATCATCGATTTCGCCGACGCGCTGGATGCCGTCGCGGCGCTCGCCGCGGGCCCGCTGGGCGCGGCGAGCATCCGCGCCCGCCGGCCGGTCGCCGACCTGCGGCTCATCCGGGACGAACTCGCCGCCGTGGGCGAGGTGCTGGTGCTCGAACGCGCCGGCAACGCGCCCAGCGTCGAGCCCGTCCCCGAAGCGGCCGACCAGCTGTCGCGCCTCCGGATCGGCGGGAGCGTCCTCGATGGGCGCGCCCTCGTCATCCTGCGGAAGGTGCTCTCGGCCGCGCGTCGTACCGCGGGGGAGTTGAAGCGCGTGGCGCTCGACGCCCCACGGGCCGCAGCCCTCGTGGTGGAGCTGCCGCCGAACACGATCGACCGCCGGCTGGAAAAGAGTCTCGACGACGAGGGCGTGCTCCTCGATACCGCCGACCCCGAGCTCGGCGCGGCGCGCCGTGAAGTCGGGGCCTCGCGGCAGCGGCTGGTCAAGCGGCTCGAAGGGATCCTCCGTGCGCTGGGCCCCGAGACCGAAGGGTCGGTGACGCTCCGGAACGGCCGCTACGTCATCCCCGTCCGCCGCGACGACCGGAAGCGCCCCGACGGCATTGTGCACGACGAGTCGGCCAGCGGTAGTACTCTCTTCATCGAGCCCACCGCCGCCATCGAGCTCGGCAACGCGATGCGCGAAGCGGAGCTCGCGGAAGAGCGGATCACCCAGCGGGTCCTGCGTGAGATCACCGAGGAGATGCGCCCGCACCACGAGGCGCTGGTGGCCGCGCACCGGATGTGCGTCGCGGCCGACGACCTCCTGGCCCGGGCCCGCTACGCGGCGCGGGTGTATGCGCACGTGCCGGCGGTCGCCCTCGCCCCGGCGCCGCTCCGGCTGGTGCGCTGCCGCCACCCGGTGCTCCTCGCCCGCGGGGTGACGGTCGTGCCGTTCGACCTCACCCTCGACGGGATCGAACGCACGCTGCTGGTCAGCGGTCCCAACACCGGCGGCAAGACGGTCCTCCTCAAGGCGACGGGACTCGTGGCGGCGATGGCCGCCTGCGGGATCGTGCCACCGGTCGGCGACGGCACCGCGCTCCCGATCTTCGAGCGGATCTTCGCCGACATCGGCGACCATCAGTCGCTCCAGACCGACCTTTCCACCTTCAGCGCCCATGTCGCCACCCTGCGCGACATCCTGAACCAGGCCTCCGACCGCACCCTCGTGCTGCTCGACGAGGTGGGGAGCGGCACCGACCCCGCCGAAGGATCGGCACTCGCGGCCGCGGTGCTGCTGGAGTTGACCAGGCGAGGCGCGCTGACGCTCGCGACAACACATATGGGGGCGCTCAAGGACCTCGCGACGACCTCCCCGGGCGTCGTGAACGGTTCGCTCGAGTTCGACATCGTGACCCTCGGCCCCACCTTCCGGTTCCAGAAGGGGGTGCCGGGACGGAGCTACGGCCTCGCCATCGCCCGACGGCTCGGTCTCGACGACGGCGTCCTGCGGGAGGCGGAGACGCTGGTGCCCGACGAGGATCGCCGGCTCGATGCGCTCCTGGCCGAGTTGGAGAAGAAACAGCTCGACACGGCGAACCGGGAACAGGCGCTTGCGGCGCTCAAGTTGGATCTCGAAAACCTTGAGGCGCGTCTCGACCTGCAGCAACATCAGCAGGAGACCCTCCAGACCGACCTGGCCCAGCGTGCGAAGACCTTCGAGCGCGATGCCAGGAAGGAGGCGCGCGAGGTGTTGCTGGAAGCGCGGAAGCAGGTCGAACAGGCGATCGAGCTGGCGCGGCAGGGGGCGGAGAAGGAGGCGCGCCGGGTGCTGGAGGAGGAGATCCAGAAGGGTCGTGAGTCACGAGTCGCGAGTCTCGAAGGGCGTTCCGCGACCCGCGACCCGCGA
>JANLXK010000173.1:0-2648 GCA_031365045.1 Gemmatimonadota bacterium
ACCCCATGTCGAGCATCCGGTCGGCCTCATCGAGCACCAGGTGCTCCACCTTGTCGAGCTTGGCGTACGAATGGCGCAGGTGATCGAGCAGCCGCCCGGGCGTGGCGACGATGACGTCCACCCCGCTCCGGAAGGCGTGCTCCTGTGGCCCCATCCCCACGCCACCGTAGATCGCGGCGGCGGTGACGGGCGTGTGGGTCGCCAGCTCGTTCAGGTTCTCGAGGATCTGGGCCGCGAGCTCACGGGTGGGGGTCACCACCAGGGCGCGCGTGGTCCGCCGCGGCTTGTCGATCAGCTTGTGGAGGATCGGCAGGAGGAACGCGGCGGTCTTGCCGCTCCCCGTCATGGCGCAGGCGAGCAGGTCCTTGCCCGCCATCGCGGCCGGGATCGCCTGGGATTGGATGGGCGTCGGGCGCACAAAGCCGAGCTCCTTGATGCCACGGAGGAGGTCGGGGTGGAGCTTCAGTTCGTTGAACGGCACGTGGGTCCTTCACTGGACAATGGAATGGGGGCCGGCAGCGTGCCGGCCCCCCGGAGACTGGCCTGCAAGATAACCTTTCGGCTCAGAACTCGCGCTTTTTCATCTCTTTGAACATCTGCTGGGTCTCGCGATCCTGCTCGGGCGGACGGAGCCGCAGGGTATCATCGAACTGGCCGGCCTTGTCCTGCGCCGGGGGCTTGATCTTGGCGGCGTTCTTCCGGGCGAGCGCCGCGATGCGCTGGTCATCCCGCTTCGACATCGAGCTCTCCTGGGTAGCGAGGGGTCGACTCCAAGATAATCAAGTGGACTACCAGGTGACGGACCAACAACTGCCGCAAGCACGGAGGGCACGGAGTCTGACAGCGAGGCCACGGAGGACTGCCCTGATGTGGTCTCGGGGGTGAGCTCCGGGGCAAGGAACCGGTCATGGAGACCACCTTGAGTGGTCTTTCTCCGTGACCTCATTCTTGTCCACCGTGTTCTCCGTGCTTGCGGCAGTTGAAAGCCCGTACGGCAGTACGCGGGGGTGCCCACGAGGGACGATCCGGACCGAGGCTTCGCTCAGACCGGCCGGATCGGGGGGTGGAAGAAGCCCTCCTGGAGCTCTTCTGGCGGGGGTCGCAGGATCTTGAGCGTCTTCGCGTCCACCGGGCACCAGAGAGTGAGCGAGCGGGCCAGGAGCTTCCCGTCGCTGGCCCGGATCAGCTCCACGTGGCGCGGGTATCGCATCCCGTCGGGTTCGCCGACCCAGGTGCGGGCGATGATGTCGTCCCCCGGCATCGCCGACACCTTGTAGTCGATCTCGTGCCGCGCCAGCACCCAGAGCACGTTCACCAGGTGGTCGGCCCGCGCCGCCCCCTGCCAATGCGCGGTGGCCACGTCCTGCACCCACTGCACGTACACCACGTTGTTGACGTGGCCGAGGCGGTCGATATCCTCGGGCCGGACGGTGAAATGGAGCTCGAAATGAAAGGGCTGGTGCAGGAAGGCCGGGAGGTCCTCGCCGATCTGCTCGGGAGTATCGATCGAGCCGTAGCGTTCGCGGACCACGCCTTCCTGGTCGACCAGGAACTTGGTGAAGTTCCACTTGATCGCCTCGGTGCCGAGGAAACCGGGGCGGGCCTTCTTGAGCCACTTGTACAAGGGATGTGCCCCTTCCCCGTTCACTTCCGTCTTGGTCAGGACGGGGAAGGTCACGCCATACTCCTTCTGGCAGAACGCCAGGATCTCGGCCCCGCCCCCCGGCTCCTGGTTCCCGAACTGGTCGCAGGGGACACCGAGCACCACGAGGCCTTCCGAGCGATGTTTCCGCCAGAGCGCCTCGAGGCCGGCATACTGCGGGGTGTAGCCGCACTGGCTCGCCACGTTCACGATCAGCAGCACCTTCCCCTGCCACTCGCCGAGCGTGGTCGCGCGCCCATCGAGCGTGACGAGCGGGAGCTCCCACGGCGCCGGGTCGGCGGTCGTGCTCACGGAAGCCCCGCCAGCCAGTCGAGCGCCTCGCCGCGCGAGTCGAACGCCGGCATCTCCATCTCCATCAACTTGGACATCCCGAGGTAGATGACCCGCAGGAGTCCGGCGAGTCCGACGACCGCCACACCCTTGAGATGGGGCTTGTTCCGGAGCGCCGCTTCCTTGAGGGGGCCGAGGACCTGGGGGGAGAAGTGCGCGCCCTGGACGACCATCAGCACCCGCACCGAGCCGATCGGCCCCGCCACGATCTTGGCGGAGCTGGCCCAGATGAGCTCGAGCGATTCCTGGTGGTCCTGGATCCCGCTGTAGTCCACGATCACCACAGGGACGCCGCGGTGGTGCAGGGTGGTCAATCGTTCCAATTGACCGCTCCAGCCAGAATGAGACCCGGAATGACTTTGCTAACCAGGTTAGTGGATGTCACCACCGCCTCCGGTAGCCGCGGAACCCGCTTCTGCGGGTCGGGCTGGGCGCGTTGCCCCCTGGCACGATTTCGAAGTTCGCCCTCCTGCCAGCCGGGGTTACGAAATACTCGCCATCCTCGATAGTGAGCAAGCCCCGACGCACTAACTGTTGAGCCGCATTGGAGAGCCACAGTCGGATGTTCTTCCCCAGTCTGCTAATTCCTAGCGCTGCCCGCACCTTTCTCAGAACGGCTCCTTCATCACACTCTCCGTCCGTCACAGCTTGGATG
>JANLXK010000182.1:0-1403 GCA_031365045.1 Gemmatimonadota bacterium
CCTCCGTAAACGCCCCCCGGAGGGGAGATGACCAAGGCCGATCTCGTCGAGAACGTCACAGCCTCGATCGCCCGCACCGCGGGTCCTATGATCTCGAAAAAGGACTGCGCGCGTGTCGTCGACGCCTTCCTGGACGCGATCAAGGACGCGCTCAAGGAGCAGGAGAACATCGAAGTCCGCGGGTTCGGCACCTTCAAGATCCGGAAGCGGAAGACGCGCATGGCGCGGAATCCCCGCACTGGAGACCCTGTCGAAGTCGCCGCCCGCCCGGTACCTGTCTTCAAGCCCAGCAAGGAGTTGCGAGCTTTGGTGGCGGACGAAGAGGACGCCGCGACGAAGACTCCGGCCGACCCGGCAGCGTAACTCGCTGCTACCGCGAGAGATGAAGCCGCCCCTCTGGGGCGGCTTTCGTTTTCGGAGCGGATCGTTGTGGCGCGGCTTGCCGCGCAATTTGCGGCGCGACTCGCCCTTTCCGTTGCGGCGCGACTTGTCGCACCTTGGTCGACGAACTCCCGGCGCTTGTTGGACTTACGAACTTCCGCTTGATTCCATCTCATGCCCGCACTGGTCACCGTCCGCCTTCGCTACCTCGCCCGCTACGCCGAATTGCTCGGTGTGGAGAGCGAGGAATTGGCGCTCACCGGGCCCGTGACGGTGCGTGATGTCATCGCCGCGGTTCGCGCCAAGCACCCGGCGGCTTCGCAGCTTCCGGCTAAGCCGTTGTGCGCGGTGAACTTCCGCCAGGCCCTCTGGGGCGACCCGGTGTCGGCAGGGGACGAAGTGGCGCTGCTTCCCCCAGTGGCGGGAGGGTGAATTGGCGATCCTGACCGAATCCCCCATCCGGCTCGACCCCCTGATCGACCAAGTCCGCTCTCCCGACCGCGGGGGGATCGCCATCTTCCTCGGCCTGGTCCGCGACCACCACCAGGGCAAAGGGGTCCTCGGCCTCGACTACTCGGCGTATGGCCCGATGGCAGAGACGGTGACCTCGGAGATCATCAGAGAGGCCGAGAGCCGAGAGCCGAGAGCCAAAGTCGTGGTGCAGCATCGGACAGGCGCGCTCACCATTGGAGACACTGCGGTCGCCGTGGTGGCCGCCGCCGCGCACCGCGGTGAAGCGTTCGATGCCTGCCGCTACGTCATCGAAGAATTGAAGAAGCGAGTTCCTGTCTGGAAGAAGGAGATGTTCGTGGACGGGACCGTGGAGTGGGTGGATCCGACGGCTGCGCCGGTCGAGAGTCAAGAGTTGAGAGTCAAGAGCGGAGATGCCCGCAATGCGTAGTCCGACTCTCTACTCTGAACTCTCAACTCTCGACTCCCTTGGGCGTCCGCTGGGATCACTCCGCATCAGCGTCACCGACCGCTGCAACCTCCGGTGCGCCTACTGCATGCCGGAGGAGCAC
>JANLXK010000353.1:0-1116 GCA_031365045.1 Gemmatimonadota bacterium
CCGGTCCAGTTGGTGAAGGAGGCGCCGCCATTCGGCGTGGCGGTGAGGGTCACCGGGGTCCCGGCGGCCACGAAGGCGTTGTTGGCCGGGCCGGAAGTCCCGACGGTGCCGCTGCCGTTGGCGGCGAAGTTGACCCGGTGCTGGATGGCGAGGCTCGCCGTCACGGTGTCGGGGGTGCCGTCGGAGATCACCTGGTGCGAGCGCGCCCCCGCATCGCTCCAGCTCTGGAACGCGAGCGCGGTCCGATTGCTGTTGACGAACTGGGAATCGGCCACGGAGATGTTGATCGCATCACCCAGGCCGAAGATGTCCTCGTAGGCTGCCGTGGTGACCCCGTTGACCGTCACCTGTCCCCCACTCAGCACCGCGTTGGTGGTGACCCGATAGGGGGCCGAGCGGCGGAAGCGGAAGACCATCGGCCCGGTCGTTGAGACCTGCTGGATCGAGTCGATCACGAACCCCGCCACGGTCCCTTCGTTGGAGGTCGAGGAGGGATTCGTGTTATAGGTGTACGCGCGATTGTTGCCCGAGCCGGGGTAGCTGTCCCCGATGTCACCCCGGTTGGCGCCGGCGTGGAGCTGGTCGAGTCCGTCGGCCTGCATCAGGCGCACCCCCTCGATGGTGCCGGCGTTGACCGTGTTGCTGGCGAGCCCGCTCGCCACGATGCTCGGGGCGATGTGCCAGATCAGGAGTCCCGGGAGCTTCCGCGAGGGGAAGCTGGCCACCATCTGGGCCGTGTCGCTCTGCAGGAAGGCGCGGTTCTCGAGGAGAAGGTACTGGTCGCTCCCGGCGATCGTCGCCAGGAGGACCGTGTCGCTCGTCTGGATCGGATTCAGCGTGACGGTCCTCGAGGTGGAGAGGGTGTCGACGCTGATCCAGCCGAGGTCCACCAGTGACCAGGCGTCGTAGGCGCCCGGGCTGTAGGGGCGGGTGTAGTTGGCACTCCCCATCAGGCTCCATTCCCCCACCCCTTCGCTGAGCCCGGCGGTGGCGTAGAGGTCGGGGAGGCCGAACGCGTGGCCGGTCTCATGCGCCACGGTGCCGATCGGCATGATCGCGCCGGCCGAGCAGGAGGAGTTGCCACCCCGCGCGCTCTGCACGGTGTAATCGTTGATC
>JANLXK010000208.1:0-4091 GCA_031365045.1 Gemmatimonadota bacterium
CCTCCGGTCGGTCCGGACCCTGAAAACAGCTCCACCCCGGCGGACCGCCCCGAGGGCGGTCTCTCGGCTGAGCACCACCGCGATGCCCGCGATAAATCGCGGGCCCGCGGTCCCTGCCTTGGAAAAAAGAGCGGCGGCCTCCGGCCGCCGGCAGCAAGGTCCGGGTGGAGTACGCCCGCCACACGTGGCGGGCCTACGACACCCGGTTTTCTTTTCCCTATGTCCAAGCCGCTCCCCCTCTCCTTCTTCCGCCGCCCCGCCGACATCGTCGCGCCCGAACTCCTCGGCTGCACGCTGACGGTCGTTCAGCGCCGCACCGCTTCAGCGCCCCAGCGGCTTCGCGCCACCATCACCGAGGTCGAAGCCTATCTCGGCATCACCGACCCCGCTTCCCACGTCTGGCAGGAACGTCGCACCAAGGCGGTACTTCATCTCTACGCTCCGCCTGCCACCTGGTACGTCTACAAGAGCCACGGACTCCACTGGTGCTGCAACCTCACGACGCGTGGTCCCGCTGAGGGACACGCGGTGCTATTGCGTGGAGTGGTGGTGACCGAGGCGGAGAGCTTGAAGGTGGTGAAGCGGCGGCGGGGCAGGGTTCCAGAGAAGCAGCTGACGGACGGGCCGGGGAAGCTGACCCAGGCGCTGGGGATCGACATCTCGCTCGATGGTGTGAAGATGGCGGGGAGCTGGGCGGAGGTTTACGCGGCAGGCGAGTCACGCAACACCCAACACTCAATACTCACAACTCCGCGGATCGGGCTGACGCGGGCGGTGGATTGGCCGTTGCGGTGGGTGATGCGATAAAACTCAGATCAGCTTCAGTCCCGTCCCCACCTTCTTGAACGCCGCCAGCGCCCGGTCCATATGCTCCTTGGTATGCGCCGCGCTGAGTTGGCAGCGCACCCGCGCCTGACCCTGCGGCACCACCGGGAACCCGAAACCGGTGACGAACACCCCCTCCTGCAGCAACTTGTCGCTCATCTGGATCGCGGCTGAGGTCTCCCCCAGGATCACGGGGATGATCGGCGTCTCGCCGGCCAGCGGCTTGAAGCCGAGGTCGATGAGCCCCTGCCGGAAATAGGAGGCGTTGGAACGCAGGAGCTCCACCCGCTGCGGCTCCCGCTCCAGCACTTCGATGCTCTTCTTGGCGCTCGCCGCCACGGTGGCGGGGATGGCATTGCTGAAAAGCTGTGGTCGTGCCCGCTGGGTCAGGTAGTCGGTGACTCCGGCGCTGGCCGCCACGAAGCCGCCGGCCGCACCCCCCAGCGCCTTGCCGAGGGTGCTGGTGATGATGTCGATCTTCCCCACCATCCCGAAATGTTCCGCCGTGCCGCGGCCCTGCTTGCCGAGGACGCCGGTGGCGTGACTGTCATCCACCACGAGGATCGCGTCGTGCTTGTCGCACACTTCGCGGAGCCCCGGAAGATCGGTGATCGCCCCTTCCATCGAGAAGATCCCGTCGCTGATGACCATCTTGAACCGCCGGTCCCTGGCGGCTTCCAGCTTCGCATCGAGATCCTTGAGATCTGCATGTGCGAAGACGCCGGTTTGACACTTGGTGATCGCCTTGGCGAGGCGGATCCCGTCGATGATCGAGGCGTGATTGAGCTGGTCGCTCAACACGAGGTCCTGTTCCCCCAGCAGCGTCCCGGGCGTCGCCTCGTTGGCGTTCCAGCAGCTCACGAAGCTGAGCGAACTCTCGGTCCCCACCAGCCGAGCGCACGCCTGCTCCAGCTCGCGATGGATCGTGAATGTGCCGCAGATGAACCGGACGCTCGCCGTCCCGGCGCCGTACTCCTCCAGCGCCTCCTGCCCCGCCTTGATCACCTCGGCGTTATCGGACAGCCCGAGGTAGTTGTTGCTGGAGAGGACGATGACCTGCCCCCGGTCCTCCATCTCCACGACGGGGCCCTGGGGGGAATCGATGTAGTTAAGGCGCTTGTAGACGCCGTCCCGCTTGAAGCCGTCGAGGTCCGCGCGGACCTTGGTCTCGAATGCCTTGGACATCAGATCTCCAGGATGACCTTGCCGGCCTTCCCCTTCTTGATGAGTTCGATCGCTTCCGCCATCCCCTCCATCGGGAAGCGGTGCGTCACCACCGGGCGGGGGTCGAGCTTCCCGCCGCGGAGGAGCGCGAACATCTGTTCCCAGGTGTCGTACATCTTCCGGCCGGTCACGCCGTAGAGCGTGAGCCCCTTGAAGATGATGCTCTTGGCGAAGTTGACGTCGGTGCTCTTGGCTGGGGTGCCGAGGAAGTTGATGCGGCCGCCAAGGCGGACCGAGTCGAACGCCTGCGCGTGACCCTCGGGGTGGCCGCTCATTTCGAGGACCATATCGACGCCGTTGGTCCCCGAGAACTCGCGGACCCGGGCCACGACGTCGTCGGTCGCCGGGTCCAGCGTCAGGTCGGCTCCCATCTTGATCGCCAGCGCACGGCGGCCGGAGCTGAAGTCGCTCGCGATCACCAGGCTCGCCCCCGCCGCCTTGGCCACCCCCACCGCGAAGCAGCCGATCGGGCCACAGCCGATCACGAACACGGTGTTCCCGGCCACCATCCCCTCAAGCGCGGTGTGCACCGCGTTCCCCATCGGATCCATGATCGCGCCGATGTCGGTCGGGATGCTGCCGAGCTTCATCACGTTGCTCACCGGCATCGCGATGTACTCGGCGAACGCCCCGTCCCGGTCCACTCCGATGATCTGGGTGCGCTCGCAAACATGCCCCTGCCCCGTGCGGCAGGGACGGCAATGCCCGCAGATGATGTGCCCCTCCGCCGTCACCTTGTCGCCGACCGCGACCAAGCCGGTGGCCTTCGCCTCGACGCCGAGCTCCGCGACTTCGCCGGCGAACTCGTGGCCGATCACCACCGGCGGCTTGAGCCGCGCCGAGGCCCAGGCGTCCCACTCCCAGATATGGAGGTCGGTGCCGCAGACGCCGGCGTGACGCACCCGGATGAGGACGTCGTTGGCCCCGACCTTGGGGACGGGAACGTCTTTCACCTTCATCCCGGGAGCGGCTGATTCTTTGACGAGGGCTTTCATTTAGAACGAGTAAGAGGAGCGGGGAATATAGCGCCACCGCCTCTCCCCCTGTCCCCCACACCCTGTCGGGAGAGGGGGAACGCAATGAGATCGCCCCTCCCCCGGCTGGGGGAGGGGTCGGGGGAGGGGCTGTCGGAGAAACTAGATACTCCGACCCTGCCCCCCATCGATCCTGATCGCTTGCCCCGTGATGAACCCCGCCCGCTCGCTCGCCAGGAACGCAGCCAGCGCGCCGAATTCCTTCGGATCGCCAAGCCGCCCGGCGGGGATCGCTTTCACGGCCTTCATCTCTTCTTCAGCGACGGTCAGGCCCGAGCCCTTGGCCCGCGCCTCCCACAGCTCGACCAGCCGAGCGGTGCCGAACATTCCGGGACACAAGGCGTTCACCGTCACCCCGTGGGGCGCCACCTCGTCTGAGAGCCCCTTCACCAGGCCGAGCACACCGGTGCGCGAGCCGGAGGAGAGGATGAGACCCGGGATCGGTTCCAGCGCACTCAGTGAGGTGACGACCAAGAGCCGCCCCCACTTTCGCTCGATCATCGCCGGAAGCGCCGCCCGGAAGAGCGAGACGGTGGAGAGGAAGTTGGTCTCCAGCGCCTTCACCCAGGTCGCGTGATCGTGCGAGAGGAACGGCCCCGCCGGCGGACCGCCGGCGTTGGCCAACAGGATGTCGAGCTTGCCGAAAGTCCCGGCCGCTTCTGTGACGAGCTTCTCAGCTGCAGCCGGCACCGAGACGTCCGCCGGAAGCGCCACGACCTCCGCGCCGGTGTCGTTGCGGAGCTTGTCGGCTGCGGCCCGCAGGCTCCCCGCCGTCCGCGCGTTGATCGCCACCTTGCACCCTTCGCGCGCCAGCGCCTCGGCCACGGCGTAGCCGAGTCCGGAGGAGGCGCCGCAAATGAGGGCGGTCTTGCCGCGAAGTCCGAGTTCCATCGGGATCTACTCCCCCTCTCCCGGAGGGAGAGGGGGGGGGGGGGTGAGGTCTGCCCCGGAGAGGGGGTTGGGGGGTGAGGTCTGCCCCGGAGAGGGGGGTGGGGGGTGTGGGCTGAC
>JANLXK010000350.1:0-2284 GCA_031365045.1 Gemmatimonadota bacterium
GCCACCACCAGGGCGGCGGCGACACGGATGCTGCGATCGAGCGTGCCCATGTTCTTCGTCATCGGGAACTCCAGGCGTGTGGAATGGTAGATCAGAGCTTCACGTCAGGAACAAAATTCTGATCCCGCTTGGGCGGGCGGACGTAGTTCCCCTTCGGCGGACGGCGCTTCGGGAGCTTGAGCGGGGGCGGGGTGGCGTCCTGATACGGCACCGATCCCAGGATGTGGGCGATGCAGTTGAGGCGCGCCCGCCGCTTGTCGTCGGCCTCGACGGTCCACCAGGGGGCCTGCTTGATGTCGGTATGCTTGAACATCTCGTCCTTGGCCTTGGAGTATTCGATCCACTTGGGCATCGACTTCAGGTCCATCGGGGAGAGCTTCCAGCGCCGGGCCGGGTCGCCCGCGCGGTCCTTGAATCGCTTTTCCTGCTCCTCGTCGCTCACGGAGAACCAGTATTTCAGGAGCACGACCCCCGAACGGACCAGCATCCGCTCGAACTCGGGGCAGGCGCGCATGAATTCCTCGTAGTCCGCGTCGCTGCAGAATCCCATCACCCGCTCGACGCCGGCCCGGTTGTACCAGCTCCGGTCGAACAGGACGATCTCCCCGGCCGCGGGGAGGTGGGCGATGTAGCGCTGGAAGTACCACTGGGTCTTGTCCCGATCGCTGGGCGTGCCGAGGGCCACCACCCGGCACCCGCGGGGATTGAGCGGCTCGGCGATCGCCTTGATGGCGCCGCCCTTGCCGGCCGCGTCTCGGCCCTCGAAGATGAGCACGACCTTCTGCCCGGTCTCCTTGATCCAGTACTGCATCTTGACCAGCTCGAAGTGGAGCGCGTCGAGCTTCTCTTCGTACACGTCCCGCTTGATCTTCTCGCGCTTCGCCATGGAGCTCCTCCGTTGAGCGGGCCGCCGCCGTTCAAGCGGGCGGATGGGTGTCCTCCTGTAGCCTACGCCCCGTGGGGGAACGCGCAACCGGTCATCGCGGCGGGCCGAGGGTGAGGAGCGAGGCAGGGTCACTCGCGGGGTCGGCCGCATCGAAGCAGACGTCACACACCCGGTTGATCGCCTGGAAGCCGAGGAGCTGGACGTGGGGGGCCCGATGGTACGAACGGACCGGCTCCTCGCGCAGCAGGTCGGTGCTGAGGTACTTCTTGTTCGAATCGGCGAAGACGGTGACCACGACCGCCTCCGGGCCGAGCAGGTCCTGCGCCTCGATGGCCGCCAGGAAGTTCGCCCCACTGGAGATCCCCACCGCCAGCCCCACCTCCGCGGCGAGCTTCTGGGCCATCAGGATGGCGTCGCCGTCGTCCACCGCAAGGATCCGGTCGAGCTCGTCGAGCTGGACGATCCGGGGAATGAACTCATCGCTGATCCCCTGGATGCGGTGTTTGCCGACCTTGTGCCCGGTGGAGAGGGTGGGGGAATTGGCCGGCTCGACCGGGTGGAGGTGGATCTCGGGGCGCCGTTCGCGCAGGAAGCGGCCGGCTCCCATGATCGTCCCACCGGTGCCGACCCCTGCCACGAAGGCATCGGGCCGGAGGCCGGCGCTCCGGAGCTGGGACCAGATCTCCGGACCGGTCGTGCGGAAATGAGCCTCGGAGTTCTCTGCATTGGCGAACTGGCGCGGCAGGAACGCCCCCGGGATCATGGAGGCGTGCTCTTCGGCGAGGGCGATGGAGCCGAGGAATCCGCCATCCTCCTTGGAGACCAGGCAGATCGTGGCACCGAACGACCGGATGAGGGCGATCCGCTCGGCGCTCATCCAGTCAGGCATGAAGATCGTGACCGGATGGCCGAGCGCCCGGCCCACGGCGCAGAAGGAGATCCCGGTGTTCCCGCTGGTGGCCTCGACGATGGGCCCGCCGGCCGCGAGCGCCCCCGTGTCCCGGGCGCGCCGCAGGATATGGAGCGCCATCCGGTCCTTGATGCTGCCGGTGAGGTTGAGGCTCTCGGCCTTGGCGTAGATGCGCCGGGGCGGGCCGCCATCGACGGCGAATGCGATGGCGAGCAGCGGCGTGTTGCCGATCAGCACCCGGAGGCCGCGCGAACGGTCCATGCCCGCGGGAGCGGGCATGCGCACTCCATCCATCAGGCCGTCTCCAGGTGGTCGGCCACCCAGCGCCCAGTGGTGCCACAGAGTGAGCACCCCGCCTGACTGCTCCCGCTTGCCGCCAGCGTATGCGGCGAGTACACTTGAAGGATGCCGGTCCTCGCAGAGGGCCGGCATGCGGGCCGCGCCGCGGCCCGGTCCCTGTGCAATCTCAGCCTGCGAACCGCGTCAGG
>JANLXK010000404.1:0-1998 GCA_031365045.1 Gemmatimonadota bacterium
GGGATCAGGTAGACCTTGAGCGAACTGAAGAAAATGGGAACCCCCTCCCCGTATGGATTGGTGATGACCAGCTGTAGCTCCTCGCCGGATACGGCGCAGACAATTAGTCCGGTCGGAGCCCAAGCAACGCAAGAACTCGCCAGCGCACCATTTCTTACGTCGTAGACCTGTTCGAACGTTTGGCTGTCGTGCCATCGCCATCTGATTTCGGCGGCGATCTGGGTGCCTTCAAACCGGAAGCCAACATGGGAGTATCCGGTGGTGTCCAAAGTCGGCGACACGAAGGAGGTCTGCGGATCGATCCTAATAGTCTCCGTGAGCATTTCTACGAGGACCGGCTGCCGTGGAGGCGCGGTACTGACACGAAGATTTCCGTGGGGATCGAACGGCAGATTCCCGACGTTGACGGTCCCGCCGACGGTTTGCACGGCGGGGAGATTGCTGACCGCCACGGTGCCCTCGACGGCCTGTGTCTCGGGGAAGTTCAAGACGTTGACGTTCGTCGGGGGCGGCGGTGGCCGCATCTGGTCGGTCTTGTTGGGGGTGACTGTGGGATCGATTGTCGCGGTGGGCGTGGCGGCGTGAACGGCACAGCAGATGAGAACGGTGGTGGTTACAACGGCGAGCATTTTCATGGTTCGTCCTCTATCGACATCGTGATGCGGAGAATGGGTTTCCCCGTACCTCTTTTCAGCCTGTCGAATGCTGATTTTGAACAGACGATCGACGCCTCGAGCATCGTCGTATTCCGCTCGTCGAGATTCTGCGTCTTGATGTGGCCGGACCCAACCACGAGTTCACCGTCGAAGAGGCCGTAGTCGATGGTGATGTCCCGATCGCCTCCCTTTCGAAGGCCGACATAGAAATGGAGGTCCATGCGGACATTCTTCCCGGAGGGGCCGTAGTTGATGATTGCAATGCGATGGATGACCGCGCCATCGCAATGGAAGCGGGGGATGTTCTTGATATCGGTCCACTCGTTCGCCGGTAGAGACCGCAGCCACGAGGCGTCGATGCTAATGACGGCGGGCGTTTTCAGCTCAGGGAGGGTGTCGTCAAACTTGTATGGGGGAGCGACGTGCTGGAAGCCGGACGGGTCCGCTGCGAAAGCAGAGGTAGGGATGGCAAGTGCGCAAGCAGCAGCAATGGAAGCAGCGGCGAGTTTCATGATAGATCCTCTGTATGCCTATGGGACGCAGGCAGGGATCAACGTAGGGTCCCGCCCGCTCAGGTGCCCGGCAGTCGTCTTCCGCCCATACCGCATCGCACCCTGGTAGGTCGCGGCGGTGACGTAGTAGACGCCCTGGCCCGGTCCTGGAGTCGGGACGGTATCGGCCACGGTGAGGTAGTCGCCGACGTGTGGAGCGGCGGCGGGGTAGTTGCATTGGAGCGGGTGCGCCTGCGTGAAGTCGAGCGGGTGCGTGAGGTTGCCCCAGGAGGTGTCGAAGTGGTCGGCACCGGCCATGCCTTCGGGCATGTAGGGGACGCGGAAGCCGAGGGACGCAGGCTGTGGGGTGTAGGTCTGGAGAACATCGAATGTCGTTGCAAAGCCACCGATTGCGGCAACCCAGTAGTCGCCTTGACCGGGTGGGTAGCCGCTGCAATCAGAGAGTTGGCACGAGCTGACGAGACCAATGAGCATCCGCCCGTTCGTAGCGTCGAATGTGAGAACTGGATTGCCATAACCGTCCTGTTGGACGGGCTCGATCGAATCGACTTGGTTCCCATTCACGCAGCGGCGGTCAACATGGGCGAGTGTTTCCCAGACCGTCCCGTTGAGCCATTGAAGCGCGGTGCGTCGCATCTCGTGCGGGCCGCAAATCCCGATGGGTATTGGACTCGCCAGCCGAAACAACCGCCCCTGGTTGTCAACCTGCGTGTACGCCCCGAGGACCTTCTGATTCCCCCCGAACCGCGCGCAGGTGTATCCCGGCTGAAGGAAGACGAACTCGGCACAGTCAATCGGTGTCCCCGGCTCGCTGGCGAACGCACCCGAGC
>JANLXK010000420.1:0-3439 GCA_031365045.1 Gemmatimonadota bacterium
CCAAAGGGAGAGGGGGCTGGGGGGTGAGGTCAGTGTTCCTTCTTCTTCCTCGCCACCTCGTCCAGGAACTTCCGCTCGGTGACACTCAGGCTGTTCATCCCGGTCGCGCTGATCTTGTCGAGCACCCGGTCGAGCTCGGCCTGGGTCTTGTCGAGGGCCTGCGGCCGGCGGTCAGGTGGTCGGGCGGTCAGGCGGTCGGACTCCCGGCTTCCTACCGCGACGGTGTGATGGACCTGAGGCTTGGGTGTGATGAATTCTGTTGGAGCCTTGCCCATCCCCTGCAACCGGAAGAAGAGCCACCCAAAGGCGAGCCCGCCCAGGTGCGCCTCGTGGGCGATGTTGTCGTGGAAGACGCTCCGCAGGAAGAGCACCCCGCAGAGGTCGTACACGGCCAGCAGCATCACCATCGTCCGCGCGCGGATCGGCACCGGGATCGGGAAGGCCATCAGCTCCCGGTCGGGGTGGATCACCGAGTACGCGAGCAGCACGCCGATGACCCCGCCGGAGGCACCGATGAACGGAGGGACCGGATAGAGCCGGTGCAGGATCACGGCCAGCGCCGTGGCCCCCACCACACAGTAGAGGAAATAGAGCAGGAAGGCGGGGCCGCCGAGCCGGCGTTCGACCGTGGGGCCGAAGAGGAAGAGCGCGAGGCCGTTGAAGAGGAGGTGGAGCACCCCGCCGTGCACGAAGGCGTAGGTGAGCACCGTCCAGGGGCGGGATGCCCAGTTGGACGGATCGAACATCAGCGCCGCCGTGACCGCCGGACTGACGAAGATCGTGGCCAGCAGCAACTGGACCACGGCCATCGCGGCCAGGAGTCGACCCACCCAAGGGGTGATGCGCGGGTAGGGAAGGGTGGTGGAGTCCATGGTCGGAATGTAGCGGTGTGCCGGGGGGCGGCTAGCGGTCCCACCTCACCCCCCAACCCCCTCTCTCCCTTATGGGAGAGGGGGAGCCATGCCGCGAACGAAGTTCCCCCTCTCCTGTAAGGGAGAGGGGGACAGGGGGTGAGGTCTGAACGTGCCGGAACGTCCTTCCTATGCCCCCCGCGCCCCCCGGCAGATCCTTTCGCACAGCTCCGGGAACGGGATCCCCACTGCCGCGCCCGACTGCGGCAGGAGCGACGTCGCGGTCATCCCGGGGAGGGTGTTCGCCTCGAGGCAGACCAGCTCGTCCATCGCGTTCAGCCGGAAGTCGATCCGGGAGTAGCTCCCGAGCTTGAGGGCCTCGTGCGCCAGGACCGACAGGCGCTGCGCCTCCTTGGCGATCCACGCCTCGATCGGGGCGGGGAAGATCTCCTGCGACATCCCCGGCTGGTACTTGCACTCGTAATCGAAGAGCTCGTGCTTGGGGATGATCTCGCCTACCGCGAGCGCCTTGCCGTCGAGCACGCCGACGGTGAGCTCGCGACCGGGGATGAACGCCTCGATCATCACCTCGTCGTCGAACTCCGCCGCCAGCTTGATGGCCGGGGCGATCCCTTCGATCGACTTGACCAGCGTGAGTCCCACGGTGGACCCCTGCTTCGACGGCTTCACGATGAGGGGCATCCCGACCTTCTCTCCCAGTGTCTCGAGGTCTGCCGGCGCCATCACCCAGGGCGCCACCGGCACTCCCGCCACCGCGAAGAGCTTCTTGGAGAGATCCTTGTCCATCGCGAGCGCGCTCGCGAGCGGCCCGCTCCCGGTGTAGGGGACGCCGATCACGTCGAGCACCGCCTGCACCGTGCCGTCCTCGCCCCACCCGCCGTGGAGCGCCAGGAAGATGACGTCGGCCTCCTTCACCGCCGGGATCTGCGCCAGCGAGCCGAGCAACACGCCCCGCTGCAGCTCCTCCAGCTTCTTCGTGCTCGGCGGCTCCACCCCCACTTTCGCAGGCACCAGTGTCGCTTCATCCTTTTCGGCGATCGGTCCGCGCGCGGTGTCCACCACGGCCACGCTGTGGCCACGGCTCCGGAGCGCCGCGATGACCTGCACGGCGGAAGCCAGTGCGACGTCGCGCTCGGCGGAGGTGCCGCCGGTGAGGACGGTTACGCGCATCGGTGCTCCAAAGGGGTGACCAGTGACCGGTGACCAGTGACCGGGCACAGAGCAGAGATCTCGAAGGCAGGCCAGGTCACGGGTTACTGGTCACCGGTCACCTTGTCCCGATCAGCTGCTGCAGCACGTCGTGCCGTGACACGATCCCGATCAACTTCCCGTCCTTCTGTACCACCACGGCCGGGGCCTCGCCGGCCAGGAGCTGGCTCAGCCGGTCGGTCGGGGTCGAGGCATCCACGATGGGGAAGGGGTCGCCCATCACTTCGCGCACCGGGCGGTCGAGGAGCTGCGGCTGCAGCAGCGCCTTGGTCGTCAACGGACCTTCGATCAGGCCGCCGATGACCTTGCCATCCTCGACCACCGGGATCTGGGAGACCCCCCAGGTGCTCATCAGGTTGAGTGCCTGCCGCACCTGCTGTGCCGGCTGCACGCTCACGAGAGCCGGTGGGCCGGTGGGCCGGCGGGCCAGAAGCTCCGCCACCGTGATCCGCGGCGTGTCGAGCAGCTGGTTCTCCTGCATCCACTCGTCGTTGAA
Organism: Gemmatimonadota bacterium; assembly: GCA_031365045.1. Classification (GTDB taxonomy): domain Bacteria; phylum Gemmatimonadota; class Gemmatimonadetes; order Gemmatimonadales; family GWC2-71-9; genus CAMLHU01. The sequence continues at coordinate 2,578 of JANLXK010000420.1, forward strand.
CACCTTGGAGAGATAGCGCTCGCCGGTGTCGCAGAGGATGGTCACGATCATCGCGTTCGGGTCGTCGATCTCCTTCGCGATCTCGAGCGCGAGATGGACGTTGAGCCCGGCCGAGCCGCCGACCAGGATCCCCTCTTCGCGGGCCAGACGCCGGGTCATCGCCATCGCGTCGCGGTCGCTCACCTGGCGCCACTCGTCGATGACGTCGAAGTGCACCGTGGTCGGGATCTTGTCGCCCCCGATCCCCTCCACCTTGTACGGCGCGCCGGTCCCCATCACGTGGGTCTTGGAGTAGCCGGTGTAGAGCGACCCCTCGGGATCGCCCGAGATGATGCGGACCTTCTTGTTCTGTTCCTTGAGGTACTTCCCCGTGCCGCTCACGGTGCCGCCGGTGCCGGAGGCGGCCACGAAGTGCGTCACCTTTCCGCCGGTCTGCTGCCACACCTCGGGACCGGTGGTGGCGTAGTGCGCGGCAGGGTTCACTTCGTTGTAGAACTGGTTGGCGAGGACGGCGCCCGGCGTGTCGTGCACGATCTGCTTCGCCTTCATCACGTAGTTCTCGGGATGATCCGGCGGCACCGCGGTCGGGGTGATCACGACCTCCGCACCGTACGCCTTGAGGAGCCGGACCTTCTCCTGGCTCATCTTGTCGGGCATCGTGAAGATGCAGCGGTACCCCTTGAGCGCCGCGGCGATGGCGAGCCCCACACCGGTGTTGCCGCTGGTCCCCTCGACGATGGTCCCACCCGGCTTCAACTCACCCGACCTCTCTGCCCCCTCGATGATGGCGAGCCCGATCCGGTCCTTCACCGAGCCGCCCGGGTTGGCATACTCGGCCTTGCCGTAGATCGGGGTCCGGAGG
>JANLXK010000428.1:0-1084 GCA_031365045.1 Gemmatimonadota bacterium
CCCCCCCCGACTTTCAGTTATTGAATCGGAACAACAGCACGTCACCATCCTGCACCACGTACTCTTTCCCTTCCGCCCGGGCGAGGCCCTTGTCGCGGGCCCCCTTCCAGCCACCGGATTCGATGAAGGTCTGGAAGGCCACGGTCTCCGCCTTGATGAACCCCTTCTCGAAGTCGGAGTGGATCACCCCCGCCGCCTGGGGCGCGCGGTCGCCGCGGTGGATGGTCCAGGCGCGGACCTCCTTCTCGCCGGCGGTGAAATAGCTCTGCAGACCCAGCAGGTGATACGCAGCGTGGGCGAGCCGGTCGAGTCCGCTCTCGGTGAGCCCAAGCGATTCGAGGAAATCCTTCCGATCGGCGGCCGGAAGTTCGGAGAGTTCCATCTCGACCTGGGCCGAGAAGGTCACCACCTCGGCGGTCTCGCCCTCCTTGGTGATGGCGGCCTGGAGCGCCACCACCATCGGGTTCCCGGCGGCGATCTCGGCCTCGGGCACGTTGGCGGCGTAGAGGACCGGCTTGCTGGTGAGGAGGTTGAAAGCGCGGTAGTACGGTGCCTCTTCTTCGGTCGGGACGACGAGGCGGGCCGGCTTCCCCTCGGCCAGCACCGGCTGGAGCCGCTTCAGCAGGCCGGCCTCGATCTTGGCATCGGCGTCGCCGCTCTTGGCGGTGCGGACCACCTTGTCGAGCCGCTTCTCCACGCCGGCGAGGTCGGCGAGGCCCAGCTCGATGTTGATGATCTCGCGGTCGCGGGCGGGGTCGGGGGCGCCCATCACGTGCTGGACGTTCTCGTCCTCGAAGCAGCGGACCACGTGTACGATGGCATCGACCTCGCGGATGTTGGCGAGGAACTGGTTGCCGAGCCCTTCGCCCTGCGACGCGCCCTTCACGAGCCCCGCGATGTCGACGAACTCGACCGCGGCGGGAACGATGCGCTGGGGATTGATGATGGCGGCGATCTGGTCGAGCCGGGGGTCCGGGACGGTCACGACACCGGTGTTGGGCTCGATGGTGGCGAAGGGGTAGTTGGCCACCAATGCCCCGGCCTGCGTCAACGCATTGAACAACGTTGACTTTCCTACATTCGG
>JANLXK010000454.1:0-17974 GCA_031365045.1 Gemmatimonadota bacterium
CTCGCCAAGGCGGGGTACCGCGTCTCCACGGCCGCCAACGGCCCCGATGCGCTGAAGGCGGCGCGCGAGGAGCGCCCTGACATCGTCATCCTGGACGTGATGCTCCCCGGGATCTCCGGCTACGACGTGCTGGATGAACTCCGACGCCGGGAAGAGACCAAGGAGGTCGGCGTCATCCTCCTCACCGCGCGGCGCGAGGAACCCGACCGGATCCGCGGCCTGACCCTCGGCGCCGACGACTACCTCACCAAGCCCTTCTCCCCGCACGAGCTGGCGCTCCGCGTGAGCGCCCTGCTCCGCCGACTCGGCGCCCCCGCGGTGGCGGGAGGCTCCACCATCACCGCGGGCCCGATCACCATCGACCGCTCGGCCCACAAAGTGAGCGTCGGGGGCATTGAGCTCGTGCTCACGGCCACCGAGTACAAGCTCCTCATCACCCTCGTCGAGCGGCGCGGACGGGTGCAGAGCCGGCCCCAGCTCCTCGAGACGGTGTGGGAGGCGCAGCCCGACATCCAGACCCGCACCGTCGACATGCACGTGCAGCGGCTCCGCACCAAGCTGGGCGACGCCGGGGACCTGATCGAGACGATCCGCGGTTTCGGCTATCGCTTCCGTTCCACCGACAAGCCGGGAAAGGGTCGATGACGCTGCTCGGCCGGCTGGTCTCGGGCACCCTCCTGGTGCTGATCCTCACCATCGGCGTGCTCGTCTGGGCCGCCGAAGGGACCCTCCGGCGCGATCTGGAGCACGATCTGGCCGCCGGCCTCGAGCGGGAGGCGCACCTCATCGCCGCCGCACTTCCGGCCGACAGCGCCGGTGCACGCTCCGCGGTGCACCGATTCAGCCGGCAGAATGGCCATCGCATCACCCTCATCGATACACTCGGGCGTGTCCTGGCCGAGAGCGGCGTGCCCGATGCGAGCGTCAGCGCGATGGAGAATCATCTCCGCCGGCCCGAGGTGCAGGCCGCGCTGGCCGGAGGGGTGGGCACCGACGTCAGGATGAGCGCCACCTTCGGGGTCACCCACCTCTATGTCGCGGTGGCAGGAGGTCCCGGTGTGGTGCGGGTCGCCGCGCCCTACGACGAAGTGGAGGCCACGGTCCACCGGGCGCAGGCCGCGGTGGTCTGGGCCGCACTCCTTGCCCTCGGTGCGGGGCTCCTGCTGGCCCTGGTCGCCGGACGGTCCATCGCGCGCCCCCTCATCGAGATCACCCAGGCAGCCAACGCCATCGCCGCCGGGCGTCCGCCCCGCTTTCCCCACTCCGGGATCCCTGACGTCGACGCCCTCGTCAGCGCGCTCCGGGAGATGCACGGCCAGCTCACCGACCGCTTCGAGCAGCTGCGACATGAGCAGGCCGAGACCTCGGCCGTGATCGAGTCGATGGTCGAAGGGGTGGTGGCCGCGGATGCCCGGGGGCAGGTCGTCACGGCCAACGGGGCACTCCGGCGGCTCCTCGGGTACCGGGACGCTGAGGCGCTCCCGGAGCTGCCGCAGCTCTTTCGGGTCAAGGCCGCCCGCGACGTGGTCGATGCCGTGATGCGCGGTGAAGCGATCGAGGGCCGCGAGGTCGAGCTCGAGGGACGCACCCTCCTCGCCACCGCACGTCCACTGCCGCAGGGGGGTGCGGTGCTCGTCCTCCACGACCTCACCGCGCTCCGCCGGCTCGAGGCGGTGCGACGCGATTTCGTGGCCAACGTGTCGCACGAACTCAAGACCCCGCTCACTTCGATCTCGGGGTACGCCGAGACGCTGGTGCACGACAAGCCGGACGCGGCCACCGCGGACCGGTTCCTGGAGGTGATCCTCGGGAACGCGCGGCGAATGCAGCGGCTGGTGGACAGTCTGCTCGACCTCTCGCGCATCGAATCGGGAAGCTGGAAGCCGACGGTGGAGCGGGTCGACGTGGCGATCGCCGCGCGGGAGATCTGGGCCGGCCTCGCGGCCCGCGCGGCGGCGGCCGGGGTCACCTTCGCATTCGACGCCGAGCCGGGCCGGGCCACCTCCGTCGATGCCGACGCCGACGCGCTCCGGCAGGTGCTCACCAACCTCTTCGACAACGCCCTTCGCTATACCCCAGCGGGAGGGAGGGTGGTCTGCCGCGTCACGCGTGCCGAAGGTGGCAGTGTGTTCCGGGTCTCCGACAACGGGAGCGGGATCCCGCGCGAACACCTCTCCCGTGTGTTCGAGCGTTTCTACCGCGCCGACCCCTCCCGGTCGCGAGACGAAGGGGGGACCGGGCTCGGCTTGAGCATCGTCAAGCACCTGGTCGAGGCCCACGGCGGTCGGGTCTGGGCGGAGAGCGAGACGGGAATGGGGACCACGATCGCCGTCTTCCTCCCCGACGCCGCCCTTCCGGTCCCAGCGCTCTAGCCAAGGCGCGGTGATGGGATCGTGACCCCCTCAGGACGAGGGGGTCCTCGCGTTACGAGCCCGTTACCAACGAGGGGATATTCCGTGACGCCGACCGGCGTGATTGATTCCCGTCAGGTGCCGCACTAGCGGCCAGCAGAGACCACTTCGACCTGGAGCGACACGATGCACCGTTGGAACCGTGGGATGCTGTTGGCGGCGCTCACCGCCGCGACGATGACCGGAGGCGAGCTCGCCGCGCAGGCCGCTCCCGCCGCCCCGCAGCTGAGCGTGAGCGGCGTCGCCTACGCCCAGTACAACTACAACATCTCGGGGACGCAGCATATCAACGCGTTCGACGTCACCCGGACGTACATCAACTTCAACGGGAAGTTCGCGGGCGGGGTCTCCACCCGGATCACCCCGGACATCTACCGCAACGCCGATGGTTCGGCGGCCTACCGCCTCAAATACGGGTACGTGGCCTACGCGCCAGGCGCCGGCAAGACGACATACAAGTTCGGCATGATCCACACCCCCTGGGTGGCGCGGGAAGAGGACATCTGGGACTACCGGATGCAGGGGGGCGTGGCCACGGAGCGGGCTAGCTACCTGAGCTCCTCGGACCTGGGCGTGAGCGTCGACACCCGCGTGGCCAACGACCGGCTCGACCTGAGCTTCGGCATCTACAACGGCGAGACCTACAAGAAGGCCGAGGCCGACCAGCGGAAGGATCTCATGGCGCGGGCATCTTTCCTGCTCTCTTCGACCGACGATGTGACCGCCGCGGGGGGACTCCGGCTGACCGGCTTTGCGATGGTGGGGCGCCCGGCGGGCGGCGGGACGCGGGACCGCTACATCGGGATGGTCTCCTACAAGTCGAAGCGTTTCACCCTCGCGGGTGAATACGCGATGGTCCGCGACAGCAGCACCACCGCGGCCGTGCCTGAGGTCACCGGCAGCGTCATCAGTGCCTTTGGCGTGTATCGTCTGCCGGAGTCGAAGGTCGCCCTCATCGGACGGGTGGACTTGATCGACCCGAACACCGACACGGGCAACAACGCCAATACCCGGATCATCGCCGGCGCGTCGTACCAGCTGAGCCCGAACCTCCGGCTCCTGGCCGACGTCGACCTGCTGTCGCAGGAGGCCGGGAATCCGACCATCCCGAGTGGGATCGACCCGCGGAACCAGGCGCTGTTCCAGTTGCAGTTCACGTTCTAAACGCAATCACACCCCTTCACGGGACCTGACCGATGCGCATCACCCGTACCCTCGCGACCCTGGCGGCCTTCGGCCTCCTGGCGAACCCGCTCCTCGCCCAGCAGACGTTGACCGGCGCCGGGGCCACCTTCCCCACGCCGATCTACCAGCGCTGGTTCAGCGAATACGCCAGGACCCACCAGGTCCAGATCAACTATCAGTCGATCGGGTCGGGTGGTGGCATCCGCCAGTTCACCGCGGGCACTGTCGACTTCGGGGCATCCGACGCCCCGATGACCGACTCCATGATCGCCGCCCTGCAGGGCAACGTGGTCCATATCCCCACGGTGCTCGGCGCGGTGGTGGTCACCTACAATCTCCCGACCCTCGGGGCCACCAAGCTCCAGCTCGACGGGACCACGATCGCCGACATCTTCCTCGGCCGCATCGTGCGGTGGAATGATCCCCGGATCGCGTCGCTCAATCCGGGCGTCGCCTTGCCGGCGGCCGACATCGTCGTGGTCCACCGGTCGGACGGCTCGGGGACGAGCTTCGTCTTCACCGACTACCTCTCGAAGGTCTCGGCCGACTGGAAGCGCACCGTCGGCGCCAGCAACAGCGTCAACTGGCCCACCGGCCTCGGCGGCAAGGGGAACGAAGGGGTCACCCAGCAGGTGCAGCAGCTCGAGGGAAGCGTCGGGTACATCGAACTGGTGTACGCCACCGCGAACCACCTGCCCTACGCCGCGGTCAAGAATGCCGCGGGCCAGTTCGTCCTGCCGACGCTCGGCTCGGTGACCGCCGCCGCCGCTGGGGCCCGCCTCGACGCGAACACCGACTTCCGGGTCTCGATCACCAACGCCGCGGGCCGGGCATCGTACCCGATCAGCTCATTCACCTGGCTGTTGATCAAGAAGGAGAACCCCGACGTCACCAAGGGCAAGCTGATCCGTGACTTCCTCAACTACATGGTTTCCGACGCGGCGCAGCAGATGGCCGGCACCATCGGCTACGCTCCGCTCCCCAAGCCGGTGGCCGCGCTGGTGCGTGCCCGGATCCGGACGCTGACGGCGGGCGGGCACCCGATCAGGTAGGCGCACGGACGCACCGGCGCACCGGCGCACAGGCGCACAGGCGCACAGGCGCACAGGCGCACAGGCGCACCCGGTACGAAAGAGACCCTCCCCTGATTCCGGGAGGGTCTCTGATTTGCTGGTCGTGCGTCCGTGCGACCGCGCGCCCGTGCGCCCGCCCGGTTTCCGGCCCCCGTGACCTGTCCGTTACATTCGCGTGACCGACACCGCGCCTGTCACGGCTAGCCTTCCCTTCCTATATGTCCGGCACCGCGACACCCCTGCAGAGCATCGAAGGCCGCCCCTTGGGTGACAGGGTGTTCAAGGGCGTGCTCACCCTGCTCGCTGCGACGGTGCCGGTGTTGCTGCTCCTGCTGGCGTTCGGGCTCTGGCGCGGCGCCGCACCGGCCATCGACCGGTACGGGTTCGGCTTCCTGACCGGATCGACCTGGGACCCGGTGGCGGAGGAGTTCGGCGCCTTTCCCCTCATCGCGGGCACCCTGATCTCGGCCGCGCTCGCGCTCCTCATCGCCGTCCCCCTCTCGCTCGGCGTCGCGATCTTCCTGACCGAATTCGCGCCCCCGCGGATCCGCGGTCCGGTCGCCTTCCTGATCGAGATGCTCGCCGCGATCCCAAGCGTGGTGTACGGCCTCTGGGGGGTGTTCGTCCTGATCCCCTTCCTCCGGAGCACCGCCTTCCCCCTGCTCAAGGGGGTGTTCGGCTTCCTCCCCTTCTTCCAGGGCCCGATCTACGGCCCGTCGATGCTCTCGGCGGCGCTGATCCTGGCCATCATGGTGATGCCCTTCATCATGTCGGTGGCGCGGGAGGTGCTCCTCGCCGTGCCGTCGTCGCAGCGCGAGGCCGCCCTCGCCCTCGGCGCCACCCGCTGGGAAGCGGCCTGGACCGCGGTGGTGCCGTATGCGCGGAGCGGGATCATCGGCTCGGTGATCCTCGGCCTCGGTCGTGCGCTGGGCGAGACGATGGCGGTGACGATGCTCATCGGCAACCGGCACGAGATCACGGCGTCGCTCTTCGCCCCCGGCTACACGATGGCCGCGGCGATCGCGAACGAGTTCACCGAGGCCACCTCGGACATCCACCTCGCGGCGCTCACCTACGTCGCGTTCGCGCTCTTCGGCATCACCCTGGTGATCAACGGCATCGCGCGGCTGCTCATCTGGCGGGTGGCGCGCGGCGCGGCGATCGGGAGCAAGGCGGCGTGAGCCGAGCGACCCGACGGCTCCGGGGGCACCTGATCGTCGGCCTCCTGGGTGTGGCGGTGGTCATTGCGGTGCTGCCGCTCGTGCTCATCCTCGGCACCCTGGTCGTGAAGGGGGCGTCGAGCCTCGACTGGGCCTTCTTCACCCAGATCCCCGCGCCCGCGGGGGAGACCGGTGGCGGCGTGGCGAACGGCATCGTCGGCACCCTCATCATCGTCGGGATCGCCGGGCTCATCGCGGTGCCGGTGGGGGTAGGCGCGGGGCTCTACGTGGCCGAGTATCCCGGCACGACGCTCGCGTGGGTGGCCCGCTTCGTGGCCGACGTGATGAACGGCACACCGTCGATCGTGATCGGCGTCTTCGCCTGGGCCACGGTCGTCGCCACCCAGAAGCACTTCTCCGCGCTGGCCGGAAGTCTCGCCCTCGCGATGCTGATGCTGCCGATGATCCTCCGCACCACGGAGGAGATGATCAAGCTGGTGCCGCACTCGCTCCGCGAAGCGGCCCTGGCGCTCGGGTACCCCCGGTGGCGTACCGCGCTCTCCGTGGTGGTGCGGACCATCCTCCCGGGGATCGTGACCGGGTGCCTCCTGGCGATCGCGCGCGCGGCCGGCGAGACGGCGCCCCTTCTCTTCACTGCCCTCGGCAGCCAGTTCTTCTCGGTCAACATCGGACAGCCGATGGCCGCACTGCCGCTGGTCATTTATGGCTACGCCACCGGCCCCTACGAAGAGTGGCATCGGCTGGCCTGGGCCGCCGCGCTGGTCCTGATCCTGGTGGTCTTCGCGCTCAGCGTGAGCGCCCGCCTCGCCACCCGGAGGCGCACCGATGGTCGGCACTGACACCCGCGTCGCCACCGAGCGACTCTCGGCGATGTACGGCAAGACCAGCGCGGTCAAGGATGTGTCGCTCGACTTCGCGCCGGGACAGGTGCACGCGTTGATCGGCCCCTCGGGGTGCGGCAAGACGACCTTCCTCCGGACGCTGAACCGGATGCACGAGCTGGCCGGGAACGGCTGGATCACCGGGAAGGTGCTGCTCGACGGCCAGGACATCTACGCGCCCTCGGTCAATCCGATGGCGGTGCGGCGCCGGGTGGGGATGGTCTTCCAGAAGCCGACCCCCTTCCCCTCGATGAGCGTGTATGCCAACGTGGCGGCGGGGCTGGTGCACGGCCGGCGCCTGCCCAAGTCGGAACTCGACGGGCGGGTGGAACAGGCGCTCCGGCAGGCCGCCCTCTGGGACGAAGTGTGCGACCGCCTGGGGACGAGCGCCACGGCGCTCTCGGGGGGCCAGCAGCAGCGGCTCTGCATCGCCCGCACCATCGCGCCCCGCCCCGACGTGATCCTGCTCGACGAGCCGACCTCCGCGCTCGATCCCCTCGGCACGCTCCGGATCGAGGAGCTCCTCGTCGAGCTCAAGCGGGAATACACGATCATTATCGTGACCCACAACATGCAGCAGGCGGCGCGGGTCTCGGACACGACCAGTTTTTTCTACCTCGGCACCATGATCGAGACCGGGCCGACCAAGCAGATCTTCACCACGCCGAAGCAGGAACGCACCGAGACCTACATCACCGGACGGTTTGGATGACCGGCGTCCCGATGGAACAGGCGCTCGCGCTCCGGTCGACCCTTCCGGAGCGCCCGGTGGCCCCGTCGGCCGAGGCGGCGGGGGCGCCGGCGATCGATATCCGCGAGTTCAGCTTCCGCTACGCGCGGAAGGGCCCGTGGGCGGTCGATGGTGTAAGCTTCCCGGTGGCGCGGCGCGCGGTGACGGCCATCATCGGACCGTCGGGGTGCGGCAAGTCGACCCTGCTCCGCTCGATCAACCGCCTGAACGACCTGGTGCCCGGATCGGGCCATACGGGGGAGATCCTGCTCGACGGCAGGTCGGTCTACGCCAAGGGAGCCGACGTCGTGGAATTGCGGAACCGGGTGGGGATGGTATTCCAGCGCCCCAATCCCTTCCCCCGGTCCATCTACGGCAACGTGGCGTACGGGCCGGCCATCAACGGCAGCGTGCTGCGCCGCGACCTCCCCGACCTCGTGGCGGAATGTCTCCAGCGCGCGGCGCTCTGGGACGAGGTGCGTGACCGCCTGGCCGAACCCGCCGCGGGGCTCTCCGGGGGTCAGCAGCAGCGACTCTGCATCGCCCGCGCGCTGGCCAACCGGCCTGAAGTGCTGCTGATGGACGAGCCCTGTTCCGCGCTCGATCCCCTCGCCACCGCCCGGATCGAGGAGCTCATCTTCGAGCTCAAGCGCGACTATACGATCGTGATCGTGACCCACAACATGCAGCAGGCCGCGCGGGTCTCCGACCGCACGGCCTTCCTCGAAGCGGGACGCCTGGTGGAGTTCGCGGAGACGCGGACCCTCTTCACCCGGCCGACCCAGGCCCGCACCGAGGCTTACATCACCGGGAGGTTCGGATGAACCAGGACGTCCGCCGTCATTTCCACGATGACCTGAACCACGTGAAGGTGCGCCTGCTCACCATGTCCGGTGAGGCCGAGGCGGCGCTGGGCGTGGCGGTCCAGGCGCTGCTCGAGCGGGATGCCGCCAAGGCCAAGACCGTCATCACGGGCGACCGCCAGATCGACGCGATGGAGATGGAGATCGAGGAGCAGTGCATCAACCTCCTCGCGCTCCACCAGCCGATGGCGCGCGACCTCCGGATGCTCACCTCCGCGCTCAAGATCGCCAACGACCTCGAGCGGGTGGGCGATCACGCGGTCAACATCGCCCAGTCGGCCGAGCGGCTGGCCCAGAGCCGGCCGATCACGCCCGAGCCCGAGATCCTCGAGATGGCCCGCCTGGCGCGCGAGATGCTCTCCGACGCCCTTGAGGCGTTCATCCGGGGCGATGCCGCCGCCGGCCGCGAGGTCTGCCGGCGGGACGACCGGGTCGACGCCCTGCACCGTTCGGTCTTCCGGATCCTCCTGACCCACATGATGGAGGACGCCCACAGCATCAGCGCGGGGATGGAGCTCTTCCTGGTGAGCCGGAACCTCGAGCGGGTGGCCGACCTCGCCACCAACATCGGCGAGGACGTCGTCTTCCTGGTCGAAGGGAAGTCGATCAAGCACCACGCCGAGGACCGGGGCGAACCCGCGTCCGCATGAGCATTGCACTTGTAGGGGCGGGCGCCCCGCCCGCCCAGGTCACGAAGGAGCGGTTCGGCGCCATCGACGTCGGCTCCAATTCGATCCGGCTCCTGGTCGCCGAGTATGATCCCGCCGCCGGTCTCACCGTCATCGACGAGGTGAAGGACCAGCCCCGCCTGGCGCAGGGGCTGGCCGCCACCGGGATGCTCGACGCCACCGCGATGGCCCGCGCCCTCGAGACCCTGCGCCGGATGCGGGAGGTCTGCCAGCGACGCGGGGTGAAGAAGATCGCGGCGGTGGCGACGAGCGCCGTGCGCGAGGCGAAGAACGGGCGGGAGTTCGTGCGGCTGGTGCGCGAGCAGCTCGACATCCCCCTCCGCATCATCGACGGCGACAAGGAGGCCCAGCTCTCCTTCCGCTCGGTGGCCCATCACTTCCGGCTCGACGCGGGGCGCTCGGTCATCGCCGATATCGGCGGCGGCTCGCTCGAGCTCATCGCGTCGGTGAAGGGGCTGATCGAGCAGAAGGTGTCGCTCCCCTTCGGCGCCGTCCGGCTCACGGAGACCCACCTCACCGAGCGCCGCGACCCGCGCAAGGCGGTGAACGAGCTCCGCGCCATGGTGCGGAAGCAGTTCCGCAAGACGCTCAGCCTCCGCAAGTGGCAGGCGCAGACGGTCATCGGCTCCGGCGGCAGCTTCACCAACCTGGGCCGGATGGTGGTGGCGCGCCGCGGGGTACCCGCTTCCGACGCGGTGCACGGCGTGTCGGTGACGGTCTCCGAGGTGGAGCAGCTGCTCGAATGGCTCGAGACGATGAGCCCCGAGCGCCGGAAGCAGGTGGCGGGACTCTCCCCCCAGCGCGCCGACATCATCCTGGCCGGCCTCGCGGTGCTGGTCGAGCTGCTCGAGCGGGTCGATGCGCGCGAGGTGGTCGTGAGCGCGTACGGCCTGCGCGAAGGGCTCCTCCTCGAGATGGTCGGCAAGGAAGTGGCGGAGCCGCACGAGCAGGACCCCCTGCTCCTCGCCCGCGAGTTCGTCGAGCGGTGCCAGGGGGACCGGCGTCACGTGGAGCAGGTGCGGCGCCTCGCGCTGATGCTCTTCGACCAGATCGGCGAGCGGGCCGGCTGCGGCCCCGATGAGCGCCGGCTCCTCGATTACGCCGGCCAGCAGCACGACGTCGGACAGCTGGTTAGCTACCGCCAGCACCACAAGCACTCGCTCCAGCTGATCATGAACGCCGACCGGCTCAACTTCTCCGCCCGCGACCGCCAGCTCGTGGCGATCATCAGCCGCTACCACCGGCAGAAGGGGCCGAGCAAGAAGCACGACCTCTTCGCCCAGCTGCCGGAGAGCGACCAGGAGATCGTGCGGCGGGTGAGCGGGCTCCTCCGCGTGGCCGACGGCCTCGACCGCGGGCACACCGCGGTGGTCGACACCCTCCGCACCCGCCTCACCGCCGACAAGCTCACGGTCACGGTCGCGCCGAGGCTCGCGGGATCGGATTGTTCGCTCGAAGTGTGGGGCGCCGAGCGCAAGGCGGATGTGCTGGCGAAAGTGCTGGGGCGGGAGGTGGTGGTGAAGACAGCGTAAGGAGTGAGAAGTGAGGAGTGAGGAGTTGAATGCAGGAGGGGCCCGCTATCGAGAACTTGATGACGGGCCCTTCGACCGATCCACTCCTTACTCCTTACTCCTCACTCCTCACTCCTCACTCCTCACTCCCCGTAAGGCACCCAGATGTTCTTCACCTGCGTCGCCTCGTCGAGGAATTCCTTCCCCTCGCTCGACGCGTCCGTCCATTCCCGCCCCTTCCCGTAGTTCACCCAGGTGCGCTTGAGGTTGCCGGCCGAGAGCTTCTCGACGGCGGCGCTCCCCGGGAGGGAGCCGAAGTACCACATCGCATCCACGTCATCGTGGGCGGCGAGGACCTGCGACAGCTCGTCCCGGAGTCCGGTGACGATGTTGACCACGCCGGCCGGCACGTCGGAGGTCTCGATAACCTGGTAGAGGTCGGTCGCCACCAGCGGCGCCCGCTCGGACGGTACCACGACGACGACGTTGCCGAGCGCGATCGCCGGCGCCACGAGCGACACGAACCCGAGGAGCGGCGCCTCACGCGGGCAGGCGATCCCCATCACCCCCATCGGCTCCGGCATCGCCAGCGTGACGTTGCGGTACGGCGTGTGATGGACGTGGCCGTCCCACTTGTCGGCCCACGCGGCGTAGGTCCAGAGCCGCCGGATCGACGCCTCCACCTCATCGCCCGCCGCCTTGGCGCTCACCCCGGTGATCTCGGCGATACGCGCGCCGAACTCCGCGGCGCGGGCCGAGAGATTCTCCCCGAGATAGTAGAGGACCTGCGCCCGGGTGTGCGCCGTGGCGCGCGCCCATCCGCTCGCCTTGTGGGCGGCCTCGACGGCGTTCCGGATGTCCTTCCGGTTGCCGGTGCCGACCTCGCCGACGACCCGCCCGTCGTTGCCGTACACCGGCGTGCTGTATCCCGAGTCGGGACGCGCCTGCTTCCCGCCGATGAAGAGCTTGGCGGTGCGGTCGATCGTGACCAGGCGGTCCGGCGGCCCGGCGGCCCGCTTGAGCGCCGCGGCCTTCTTGGCAGGATCCACCCACTTGGCCTTTCCGACCGCCTGACCGCCCGACCGCCCGCCCGTCTTCACATACTCCCGCAGCCCCTCCCGCCCCCCTTCCCGTCCGAAGCCGCTCTCCCGATACCCGCCGAAGCCGCTCGCGGCGTCGAAGACGTTGGTGCAGTTCACCCACACCGTCCCCGCCTTGATCTTCGGTGCGACGTCGAGCGCGAGGTTGATGTTGTCGGTCCAGATGCTCGCGGCCAGCCCGTACCGCGTGTTGTTGGCGAGCTCCACCGCCTCCGCGTGGCTCCGGAACGTCAGCAACACGACCACGGGGCCGAAGATCTCTTCCTGCGCGATGACCGAGGCCGGCGCCACGTCGGTGAAGAGGGTCGGCGGATAGAAGCACCCCTCCGTCGGCACGCTCCACGACGGCTGCCAGAGCTTGGCGCCCTCCTCCTCCCCCTGCTTCACCAGCTTCTGGATCCGCTCGAGCTGCACCGGGGCGATGATCGCCCCGATGTCCACCGCCTTGTCGAGCGGGTCGCCGATGCGGAGCGTCTCCATCCGCGCCCGCAGCTTGGCGATGAGCGGCGCGGCGAGCGCTTCCTGCACGAGGATCCGTGAGCCGGCGCAGCAGACCTGGCCCTGGTTGAACCAGATCGCGTCCACCACCCCCTCGACCACGCTGTCGAGGTCGGCCCCCTCCAGCACGAGGAAGGGCGACTTCCCTCCCAGCTCGAGCGACAGCTTCTTCCCGCTCCCCGCCGTCGCGGTCCGAATGACCCGCCCCACGTCGGTGGAGCCGGTGAAGGCGATCTTGTCGACGCCCGCGTGGTCCACGAGCGCGGCCCCGGTCCGGCCGTCACCGGTGATGATGTTCAGCACCCCCGGCGGCAAGCCCGCTTCGTCCGCGAGCTCCGCGAACAACAGCGCCGTGAGCGAGGTGAACTCGGCGGGCTTGAGCACCACCGTGTTCCCCATCGCGAGCGCGGGCGCGATCTTCCACGCCAGCATCAGGAGCGGGAAGTTCCAGGGGATGATCTGCCCCACCACGCCGACCGGGACGGCGTCGGGCATCTCGGTGTCCATCAACTGCGCCCAGCCGGCGTGGTGATAGAAATGCCGGGCCACCAGCGGGATGTCGATGTCGCGGCTCTCGCGGATCGGCTTCCCGTTGTCGAGCGTCTCCACCACCGCGAGGAGGCGGCTGTGCCGCTGCACCGCCCGCGCCAGCGCGTACAGGTGCCGCGCCCGCCCGTGCCCGCCGAGCGCCCACCACCCCGGTTGGGCCCGACGGGCCGCCTTCACGGCGATGTCGACCTCGACGCCCGTGGCCTGGGTGATCTCCGCCAGCTTCTTTCCCGTGGCCGGGTTCAGCGTGGCGAACCGCTCGGCACCCTTCGGGTGCCACCAGGCGCCGTTGACGTAGAGCCCGAACTTCCCGTCGTGCCGGAGCAGCCAGTCCAGCGCGGGCTTGGCCGATTCGGGGGCGGGGCCCCAGCTCATGGTCTCGAAGATCTCGGGGATGCTGGTCATGTGAGTGAGGTGTGAGAAGTGAGGTGTGAGAAGTGGAGTGGGAATGAGCGAACTCCTCACCCCTCACTCCTCACTCCTCACTCAACTCACGCCATTGGATGTCTGTGGTTTGCGCTGTACCGACCCGTCACGGCATGCTCCAACTGCCGTTCAACGTCGGTCAGGAGCGCGCTCGCGCCGAACCGGAACAATTCGGGGCGGAGCCAGGCGTCGCCCAGCTCCTCCTTCATCAGGCCGATCCAGTCGAGCGAGTCCTTCGCGGCGCGGATGCCGCCGGCGGGCTTGAGGCCGACCCGGTGGCCGGTGAGCTCAAGATACTGCCGGATGGCGCGCGCCATCACCAGCCCGAAGGGGAGGGTCGCGTTGACCGACTCCTTCCCCGTGGAGGTCTTGATGAAATCGGCGCCCGCCATCATGCAGACCAGCGAGGCCCGGTGGACCTCGCGCAGGTTCGGGAGCTCGCCGGTGGCAAGGATGGTCTTCAGGTGCGCGTCGCCGCAGGCCTCGCGATAGGCGCGGATCTCGTCATAGAGCGCCTCCCAGTTCCCCTCGAGCACGTGGCGCCGCGAGATCACGATATCGATCTCCTCGGCCCCCGCCGCCACCGACTCCTTGATCTCGGCCAGCTTGGTGCTCATCGGCGCGAGCCCGTGCGGAAAGGCGGTCGAGACCGCCGCGACCGGGATCCCGCTCCCGGCCAGCGCCTCGACCGCCGTGGTCACGAACTCGTGGTACACGCACACCGCCGCGACCTTGATCCGGAGTGACTCGGCGCCGAGCGCCTCGAGCAGGTCGTGACGGACCGGCTGGCGCGCCTTGGCGCAGAGCCGGCGGACCCGCTGCGCGGTGTCGTCCCCCTGGAGGGTGGTGAGGTCCATCAAGGTGACGACGCGGAGAAGCCAGGCCGCCTGCCATTCCTTCTTGACCGTGCGGCGCTTGCCGAAGCTCGCCGCGCGGCGTTCGACCGCGCTGGTGTTCACCCGCACGTCACGCACCAGGTCGAGCGCGAGCGGCACCCCGGGGTTCCGGGGCGTGAAGGGCAAGGGCTTGGGCCGCTCAGGGACGGCGACGGTGGGGTTGTTCACAGGTTCGTCTCCGACCCGAAATATGCCGGGGCGGAACCCCTGCCGCTATGTCGCGGGATAGGTGCGCCCTCCAAGTGTCCGCAATGGCGAGGGAACCCCGGAAACCCGGACAACGAGCAGGTCATGTGGGTTCCAGGGTTCCCTCGCAATCGCCCTGTGTCAATTCCAGCTCGGCGGCGCCGCCCAACGCTGGGCCCGCCGGATCGGCATCGCGAACAGGAGACCCAGGGCGATCCCGGCGGCGAAGCCGCCGATATGGGCCCAGAAGGCGGTCCCCCCGGCGTTCTGCCCCTGCAGGAGGCCGCCCAGCACCTGGAGCGCGATCCAGTATCCGAGCATCACCCAAGCCGGGAGCCGGACGGTGGTGAGGTAGAAGCCGAGGAAGAGGAGATTGTGGACGCGCGCGCGGGGATAGAGCACCAGATACGCGCCGAGCACACCGCTGATCGCGCCGGACGCGCCGACCATCGGGATCATCGAGTGCGGATCCATCACGACCTGCAGGGCCGCCGCCACCAGCCCCGAGACGAGATAGAATAGCGTGAACTTGAGGTGCCCGAATGCTTCCTCGACATTGTCGCCGAAGATGAAGAGGAACCACATGTTGCCGAGGACGTGCCCCCAGGAGCCGTGCAGGAACATCGAGGTGAGCAGGTGGGACGGCGCCCGCCCTTGGTCGATGACGCACGACAGCCCCGGCCCCATGGGGAAGGCGGTGCCGGGGCTGACGGTCCGGAGCAGCTCGCCGGGGATCAGGCCGTAGTGGCAGACGCTGGCCGCGACCGACGCATCCGATCCGGCGCCCTGGAAGAAGAGCCAGACCACGATGTTGATCCCGATGATCAGCCAGGTGACGATCGCGGGCTTGACCGTCGGGTTGTCGTCGCGGAGTGGGAACATGCGGAGAAGTTAGGCGGTCAGGCGGTCGGGCGGTAAGGCGGTCGGTGGCGTCTGCTGGCGGGGCCCGGCACCGGGCGGCATCTTCCTCGCATGCCAAGACCGGGTTGCCCACCAGCGCTGGCGGAGGCCATCAGCGACCGCTATCGGGTGGGACCGAGGATCGGCTCAGGGTCGATGGCGACCGTGTTCCAGGCGGAGGACCTCCGGCACGGGCGCACGGTGGCCATCAAGGTGCTCTGGCCCGAGATCGCCGAGGATCTGGCGCGCTTCACCCTTGAGATCCGGCTCATCGCGCGCCTGCAGCACCCCAACATCCTGCCCCTGCTCGACTCGGGCGAGGCGGCAGGATTCCCGTACTATGTGGCCCCCTACGTTTCGGGTTCGACCCTCCGGGAAGAATTCCGGAAGTCGGGGCGGCTCCCGGTGGTCGATGCCTGTCGCCTCGCCGCCGAGATCGCCGATGGACTGGGGGCCGCCCACCGGGCGGGGATCGTCCACCGCGACGTGAAGCCGGAGAACATCCTCCTCTCCGAAGGGCACGCCCTCATCGCCGATTTCGGGATCGCCCGCGCCCTCGGACCCTCCACCGAGCGCCGGATCACCGCCTCCGGGATGAGCCTCGGCACCCCGCAGTACATGAGCCCCGAGCAGGCCGCCGGAGACCTCGACATCGGCCCCGCGAGCGACCAGTACTCCCTCGCCTGCGTGCTCTTCGAGGCCCTGACCGGTGCACCTCCATTCGACGCCGTCACCCCAGCGGCAGTGATCGCCCGCCACCTCACCTCGCCTCCCCCGGCGGTCACGACCTCCCGCCCCGAGACCCCACCCACCGTCGCCGCCGCGATCGCCCGGGCCCTGGCAAAGCACCCGTCAGCCCGGCACCCATCGATAGAAGCTTTCCGCCTGCAGCTCTGACTTCGGGACAGCCCCCCGAAGCTTCCCACCACGCATCCCTCCAGCATCTGCCAATTACCTGCCATTATGACATGGATACCAGGGCACACCCATTGCCCTAGGGCTGGTAGCTACTCATCTCCCAACGCCTGGACTGCGCGTCCTGGCTCCGGGTCACCCGGAAGGAACTCCATGTCTGCAAAGATCATCGGCATCGACCTCGGCACGACCAACAGCGTCGTGGCCGTGATGGAGGGAGGCGACCCGGTCGTCATCCCGAACGCCGAGGGAGGTCGCACCACTCCTTCGGTCGTCGCGTTCACCAAGGATGGCGAGCGCCTCGTCGGCCAGGTGGCCAAGCGCCAGGCGGTGACCAACCCGAAGCAGACGATCTTCTCGATCAAGCGCTTCATGGGCCGCAAGATGGCCGAGATCAGCGAGGAGTCGCGCCGTGTGCCGTATCCGGTGATGGGCGGCCAGAACGATCTCGCCTCGGTCGAGATCGCGGGCAAGAAGTACACGCCGCCCGAGATCTCCGCGATGATCCTGCAGAAGATGAAGCAGACCGCCGAGGACTACCTCGGCACCAAGGTCGACAAGGCGGTCATCACCGTCCCGGCCTACTTCAACGACGCGCAGCGTCAGGCCACCAAGGACGCCGGCAAGATCGCCGGGCTCGAAGTGCTCCGCATCCTCAACGAGCCGACGGCCGCGGCGCTCGCCTACGGCCTCGACAAGAAGAAGGAAGAGAAGATCGCGGTCTTCGACCTCGGCGGCGGCACCTACGACATCTCGGTGCTCGAGCTGGCCGAGGGGGTGTTCGAGGTGAAGTCGACCAACGGCGACACGCACCTTGGCGGTGACGACTTCGACCAGCGGCTCATCGACTGGCTCGTGGCCGAATTCAAGAAGGACCAGGGGATCGACCTCTCCAAGGACCCGATGGCGCTCCAGCGCCTCAAGGAGGCCGGGGAGAAGGCCAAGATGGAACTCTCCAGCGCGATGCAGACCGACATCAACCTGCCGTTCATCACGGCGGACCAGTCGGGGCCGAAGCATTTGAACGTGCCGCTCACCCGCGCCAAGTTCGAGCAGCTGGTGGACGACCTGATCAAGCGGGTCCTGCCGCCGATGCAGCAGGCGCTCAAGGACGCGGGGCTCTCGCCGCAGGAGATCGACGAGGTGATTTTGGTCGGCGGCTCGACCCGTATCCCGGCGATCCAGGAGATCGTCAAGGGATTCTTCGGCAAGGAGAGCAACAAGTCGGTCAACCCCGACGAGGTCGTGGCCATCGGTGCCGCGATCCAGGGCGGCGTGCTGGGTGGCGAGGTGAAGGACGTCCTCCTGCTCGACGTGACCCCGCTCTCGCTCGGCATCGAGACCCTGGGTGGCGTGACCACGGTGCTCATCCAGCGGAACACCACCATCCCGACCCGGAAGTCGGAGGTGTTCAGCACCGCCGAGGACAGCCAGACCACGGTCGAGATCCACGTCTTGCAGGGCGAGGCCGAGACCGTGATGTCCCCAGGTGTGAAATCCCTCGGTCGGTTCCATCTGATGGGCATCCCGCCTGCGCCGCGCGGCATCCCGCAGATCGAGGTGGCGTTCGACATCGATGCCATCGGCATCGTGAACGTGAGCGCCAAGGACCTGGCCACTGGCAAGGAGCAGGCCATGACGATCACGGGCGGCACGGCCTTGTCCAAGGACGAGGTCCAGCGGATGGTTGCCGACGCGGAGAAGTTCGCGGCCGAAGATCACGAGCGCCGGGAATCGGCCGAGGCTCGCAACCAGGCGGACCAGCTCGCCTACCAGGTGGACAAGTTCATCGAGGAGAACGGCGAGAAGGTTCCCGAAACCGACAAGACCGAGCTCACGCAGGCCAACGAGGCACTCAAGGAAGCCTTGAAGGAAGAGGCGGCCGAGGCGGAGACGCTGAACAAGGCCACCGAGGCCACGATGCACGTCTTCCAGCGGATCGGAC
The DNA here is from genome assembly GCA_031365045.1 of Gemmatimonadota bacterium. Classification (GTDB taxonomy): domain Bacteria; phylum Gemmatimonadota; class Gemmatimonadetes; order Gemmatimonadales; family GWC2-71-9; genus CAMLHU01. The sequence goes on from JANLXK010000454.1 coordinate 17,940, forward strand.
AGGCCATGTACCAGTCTCAGCAGACCGAGCAGGCC
>JANLXK010000520.1:0-6138 GCA_031365045.1 Gemmatimonadota bacterium
GGGACTGGAGGCGGCGGTGCTGATCGTGCAGCACATGCCGCCCAATTTCACGCGGAGTCTTGCGGAACGACTCGATGGGCTGAGCGCGCATCGCGTGGTGGAAGCGCACGACGGCATGCCGGTGCGTTCCGATACCGCCTACGTGGCGCCCGGAGATTATCATATGCGCCTTGTGGCCCGGCCCATGGGGCTGCGGATCGAGCTGGACCAGGAACCGTCGGTCTGGGGCGTGCGCCCCGCCGCAGATCCGCTGTTCCACGGCGTGGCCAAGCTCTTCGGACCCGCAGCCATCGGCCTGGTGCTGACCGGCCTCGGCCGGGACGGCGCGGCGGGCCTGCGGGCGATTCATGATGCCGGTGGCGTCGGGATCGCGCAGGACAAGGAGACCTCGACCATCTTCGGCATGCCGGGCGCGGCGCTGGAGGCTGGAGGAACCGATCTTGTCCTGCCACTCGGCGGCATGGCCGAGCGGGTGGGTTCACTCCTGCGCGAGGTGCCGAAACGATGACCCCGACAGGCATCCTGCTGGTGCGCACGGCCGGCCGCTCCGTCGGGATTCCGCTGGCGGATGTCATCGCGGTCACCGGACTCGGTGCCGTGAGCCGGGTGCCGTCCGCGCTTCCGGCGGTGCGGGGGGTGACGGTCGCCCGCGGTCGCCTGGTCACCCTGCTGCACCTGGGAGCGCTGCTTTCCGGGGGCCCCTGTCCCGAGGGCGCCCCAGCAACCACAGTGGTCCTCGCGATCGCCGGGGGAACCATGATCGCGCTGGAGGTGGAGGAGGCCGACACCATTCCCGACGCGGTGCTCCTTCCGCCCCCCGAGGGATCGGGATTTGCCGGCTGGGCGATCGGTGCGATACGGCGTGGGCCGGGGTGGGTTCCGATTCTCAACCTCGAGGCCCTGGTGATGCAATGGCGGGCCCGGGAGGCGGCGGTATGACGACAGGTGATGAGCTGCAGTTCGTGGTGTTCCGGCTGGGCAATCAAGAGTTCGCGCTCAGCATCTTTCAGGTCGAGCGAATCACCCGGTTCGAGACGCCGGCCCCGCTGCCCAAGGCGCCGGACTTCCTCGAAGGGGTCATGCCCTACGGTGGCCGTGTCGTCCCGTTGATCGACCTTCGCAAGCGGCTCGGGCTGCCTGCGGAGTACCGCGAGGAGACCCGGGTGATGGTGTTGCAGCTGGAGGAAGAGCCCGTGGCAGTGGTGGTTGACCAGGTGCGCGAGGTCCTGCGGGTCGATACCCGAACGATCACGCCGCCATCACCCATGGTCCGCGGGCTGGCGGCCGAATATGTCAGTGGCATCATCGCCCGGCCTGGCCGGACGATCATCGTGCTGCACGCCGGTCGGCTCCTCTCGAGCTCGGAACGACTCGCCCTGTCGGAGGCCTTGTCGTGAGCGAGACACCCCTCGTCGACCCGCTGGTGGCCGGCTACCGGCAGCATTACCAGGAGATCGCCGCCCGGCTGGACCGGAGTGGCTCGGGCGCGGAGCGCGAAGCGAGCAAGCGTGAAATCATCGCCTTTTTCAAGCGGGTGGATGTGGCCCTTGGCGAGCTGGGCCAGATCAAGGAGGAGATTCGCGTCCTGGTGGATCGCTATAAGCAGCTGGCGGTGGCGACCGAGAGCGCGCAGGCACCCCAGTTCACCGGCGCGCGTCCGGTGGTGCAGCAGGATCACATCGGCGCTTCGACCTACATCGAGAAGGGCTGGAGCCTCATCTCGCTCGGCGACTACGCCGGGGCCATCGGCCAGCTCGAGAAGGCGCTGCAGCTCGCACCCTCGGAGATCCAGGCCCAGTCACTGCTCGGCTGGGCCCAGATGCTGCACGAGGACTACGACGATGCGCTCGCCACCTTCTCGAAGGTGCTGATGAAGGAGCCGGCCAACTCACTGGCCCGGATCAATGTCGGGTACATCTGCCTCAAAAAGCGGATCTTCGGCGAGGCGATCGAACATCTCTCCAAGGCCATCCGGCTCGACAACGATCGCAAGGCGACGCTCTACGCGCACTATTATCTCGGCCTCGTGTATCTCGAGCGCGAGATGTTCGAGGATGCGCAGGTGTTCTTCGAGAAGACGCTGCAGTTCGGCCCCAACCTAATCGAGGCGTGGTACGAGCTGGGGCGGGCCCGCTGGTTCGCGGGCGACCCGGACGGCGCCAAGACAGCGTGGAGCGACGGCCACAAGGCCAACAAGTTCAATCCCTGGGGGAAGCGCTGTAAGGAGATGCTCGAACTCGTGGCCAAGGGCGAGGAGCCTCCGCGGACGGCGACCCAGGCGTGATCCGGGGGCTGCTGCTGGTGCTGGCCGGGGCCGCGCCACAGGCGGCCCCGGCCGATTCGTTCCGGGTGGCCCAGGTCGGTGACGTCCGTGCCGTCGCCACGGCCCGGCGCCTCGCCGCCGCCATCGGTCTGGCCGAGCTGGCGGATCGTCCCACCACCTGGCCCGGACTCGGACGGCGGTCTCCCGGGCCGCTCCAGCTCGTGCTCGTCGCGGATTCGGGCGAGATGTCCCGGCTCTCGCGCGGCCGCGCGCCCGGGTGGGGCGCCGCGGTCGCCTTTCCGGAGAGCCGGACGATCATCCTCCGGGCCGACCTCCCGGATCTGCCCCGCACGTTGCGTCACGAGCTGGCGCACCTGGTCCTCCGAGGCGCCGTCCGGAGCCGGCTCCCGCTCTGGTTCGATGAAGGCTATGCCGCCCTCGCCGCCGGGGAGTGGGACCGCCTCACCGCGCTCGAGATGCACCTGAGCGTCCTCGCCACCGGCGTCCCCACCCTCGGTGACCTCGATGGCCAGCTCCGCTCGGCGGCCCCGATGGCGGACCGCGCCTACGGCCTCGCGGAGTCTGCGGTCACCGCGCTCGCAGAACGGATCCCCGGCGGGGATCTCGCCCCGCTCATCCACCGCCTGGCCCGGGGGGAGGAGTTTGCGAACGCGGTGCACTCGGTGACCGGACGCGAACTCTCCCGGTTCGAGTCGGAGTGGCAACAGGAGACCCGGCAACAGTTCCGCGGGGTGCTCTGGTTCATCGCCGGGGGTTGGTGGTCGCTGATCGGGGTGGTGGTCGTGGTGGCGTGGTGGCTCAGGCGGCGCCGGGATCGGCCCCGTCGGGTCGCGCTCGATACCGGGTGGGAACTCCCCCCGGAAGAGGAGGCCGTTCCGACGCCCGGCGAGGGGCCGCCGCCTCCGATTGACCAAGGGCCGCAGGGGGTGTAACCTTCAATTCTATGGTCACTTCCGCCACTTCCGGCCGCAGCGGTTTCCCCCTCGGTCGACGGAACCTCGTTATCCTCGGCCTCGGGGCCGTAAGTCTCGTGGCAGGCTACTTGCTCCTCAGTGCAGGGAGCACTACGCCCGCCTCGATCCTGTTGGTCCTCGGTTATTGTGTATTGGTGCCGGTAGGGTTGGCGCTCTAGGAGCTTCGGGGCGAATAGCTCAGCTGGTCCAGAGCGCCTGCCTTACACGCAGGATGTCGGGGGTTCGAATCCCTCTTCGCCCATTGTCCGTCTCACTCGGCGTGCGTTCTGACCATTCGCCGCGCGCCTGAACCGTTTCGGAGGTAGAGAACGATGTCGCTGCTGCGCAGGACCGTCCCGATGCTCGCGCTCATCGGCGTGAGCGTGGGCTCTCTCGCCGCACAGATCCCGATCGGCCGGGGCCGTCCGGCGGGCGCCGCCACGGCGCCCCGGATGCTGGTGGCCACGCCGTATTCCGAGCGCGCGTCGGATTCCGCCGCCGCGGTGGCCGTTGGCGCCGCCCTCCGGACGAAGTTCGACCGGCAGGTCGGGACGATGTTCTTCGTCATTCCGCGCGATCAGATGAACCACGCCCTGGCCGAGTTCTCCTATCCGGCCGATGCGATCCTGAACCGCGAGAGCGCCTACCGGCTGGCGAGTTCGCTGCAGTCGCGTACGCTGGTGTTCACCGAGCTCAACCGCGAGGGGACGCAGTTCCGTGCCCGCGCCCGCCTGTCGACCGGCGCCGACGACCCCGGCAACACCGTCATCGTCCGACAGCTGCCGGGACAGACCCTGCTGCAGTTCGGCGAAGCGATCGCCCTGGCGTTCGCGCAGGCGGTGCGTGCCCAGGCCGACGCCAAGGCGTGCATGGACCAGATGGCGACCACCCCCGCGAAGGCGGCGGTGTCGGCGACCAAGGCGCTGCGCGTGTATCCGGCCCACGGCCTGGCGCACTACTGCCTGGCCCAGCTGGCCAAGACCCGGTCGGCCGCCGATCCGGCCTACGTCCCCGAGCTCGACCTGACCGTCCGGGGGGACTCACTCTCCCTCAAGGCGCTGGGCGAGCTGGCCACGCTCTATGATGGCCGAAGCGATACGGCGAACGTCATCCTCAAGTGGCAGCAGATCATCGAGGCGGCGCCGACCAACCGGACGCTCATCGAAGCGGCCTCGAAGGTCTTCCGCAACTACGGCCGACCCGACGCCGCCGAAGAAGTGGCCAACCGCGGCATCGCGCTCGACTCGCTCGACATCGCGATGTGGGACCTGCGCTCGAGCGCCTGCCTGTTCCAGTCGAAGTACGCCTGCTCGGTCGGCTCGCTCGAGCAGATCATCCTGATCGACAGCACCAAGGCGGATTCGAACTTCGTCTTCCGTGTCGTGGTGACCGCCGGCGCACTGTTCCAGGGGGACAGCGTCACCTGGGTCGACAGCACCGCCCTCAAGGCCTCCTTCCTCCGGTGGGCCGAGTTCGGCGCGACCAAGTTCCCCGCCAACAGGAACCTGGTGGCACAGCTGCTCAGCGCGTATTCGGTCAACGGGATGGCCGACCGGGTCCTCACCACGACCGACCGCATGCTCGCGCTCGACTCGAGCGACGTCACCCCCGCGCTCGCGGCGATCGACATTCTGCTCAAGGGGAGGCGGTGGGCCGACGCGGCGCGCTACGGCGCGCTGGTCGCGGCCAAGGGGGATGACCAGCAGCGGCTCGCCATCGCGGTCAACTTCACCAACGCCGCGCGCGGGCTCCTGACCACGGCGCCGACCGACCCGGAGGGCGCCTACACCCTCCTGCACGTGGCCGTCCCGGCCTCGACCGATCCGCGGATCGTGCCCTCGGCCAACCTGCTGCTGGGGTACGCGGCCTTGCAGACCGCAGGCAAGTACGACACCCAGGCGGAGCAGGGGAAGTCGTGCGACATCGCGCGGCGGATGGACGCCCTGCTGGACGAGTCGAGCGCCGGGTTCACGATCGGCAAGACCGGCCCGGGCGCCAACATCCCGCAGATCAATACGATGATGGGCAACGTGGTGACCTACAAGCAGCGGACGCAGTCGATGATCCACGCCTACTGCCGGTGAGCCGGTCTCTGGTCATTGGTCGGTGGTCACCTGAGCCGAGACCAATGACCAATGACCAACGACTCGGCGGGCTTCCAATACGACCCCGGCGGTTGTATCTTCGCCGGCCTGTGCAGGGGCTGTAGCTCAGCTTGGTTAGAGTGCCGCACTGTCACTGCGGAGGTCGCGGGTTCGAGCCCCGTCAGCCCCGCTCGCTGCACAATAGGAACACCCCGTCGGCCTCGGCCGCCGGGGTGTCTCCGTTCAAGGCCCAATGACGACACCCGCGCCTTCCCACATCCCCGTTCTCCTCGACCCGATCCGCACCGCGGCCCGGGGCGCCCGGCGGGTCGTGGACGCCACCCTGGGGCATGGTGGGCACGCGGAGATGTTCCTCGGGCTCGGGGCCGAAGTGCTCGGCATCGACCGCGACCCGGAGGCACTGGCCATCGCGCGGGCACGGCTCGGGGGAGGACTCCAGACCCTCGAAGCGCCCTACGCCAGCGACGAAGGGCTCGTCGCGGTGACGGCCTTCGCCCCCGACTTCATCCTCCTCGACCTCGGCGTCTCGTCGCGCCAGCTGGACGACGATACCCGCGGCTTCACCTTCCGGCCCGGCGCCGCGCTCGACATGCGGATGGGGCGGGAAGGGCCTTCGGGGGCCGACCTCCTCAATGAGGCCGGGGAGGAGACCCTCGCCGACATCTTCCATTATTGGGGCGATGAGCGGAAGGCGCGCCAGCTGGCGCGCGCCATCGTGCGCCGGCGCGGCAACGCCCCCTTCGTGGTGAGTGACGACTTCGTGAAAGCCATCCGGTCGGTCCTCGGTCCGCGGAGC
>JANLXK010000380.1:0-3813 GCA_031365045.1 Gemmatimonadota bacterium
CCGTCCGACGTCGGAGTGCTGCTCGTCTCCGCCCTCCTCGTCCGCGAAGGACCGCTCGATCCCCTCACTCTTGGTCTCGCGGCCACCCTCGGCAACAGCCTCGGGGCGCTGATCCCCTGGGGGATCGCGCGGCGGTTCGGGCCGCGGTTCGCTCAGAGCCGCACCGGACGCCGGCTCCTCCCGCCCGACCTCGTCTCCTACGTGGAACGCGAATACGTCCGGTTCGGCCTGCCGGGCATCTTCCTCTGCCGCCTCCTTCCCGGCATCCGCTTCATCGTCGCTCCGTTCGCCGGGCTGGTCGGGCTCGGGCCGGTCCAGACGCTGGTCCCACTCGCCTTGGCGGCCGCGGTCTGGTACGCGGGGATCATCGGCGGTGGATGGCTCATCGGGGGTGAGCGCGCGGTCCTGCTGCACTTCCTGCGCGAGCTGAATGTCGGGCTCGCGCTGGTCGGGGTCCTCGCGATCCTCGCCGCGATGCTCTGGTGGTGGTGGCGGCGTCGGCGGCTGGCAGAGGTGGCCGGCGCCCGCCTGATCGCCGCCTTCGAAGCGGCGGTCGCCGAAGTGCGGCGCATCCGGCACGCCGATACCGCCCCGATCCCGCTGGCCGCGACCACGATCCTCCTGGTGGAGCTGGCGAGCGTCGATGAGGGGCTCGATCCCGCCGTATTGACCGCGCTCGAAACGCACGCGAAGGAACGGTGGGGACTCGGCCCCATCGCGCGCGGGGCCGCCGTCGGCATCAGCTTCCTGACCCACGCACGCACGGCGGCCGCCGCGACCGACCACGCGGCGCGCATCGCGCTGGCGGCCCAGGTCTGGCAACTCACACTCACCGACGGCGCGCTCTCGCCGCACGAGACGGCCCTGCTCGATCGGATCGCCAGCTTCCTCTCGCTCACCCCCGAGGACGTCGCCGAGGCGAGGCGGCAGGCCGAGGGGGCGCGAGCCGCGGCGCCCCGGTGACGCCCGACGAACTCTCCCGCGCCTTCCGGCTCGAGGAGTTCCGCGATCACCTCGCGCTGGAAGCGGGGAACAGCCGGAACACCGTCGAGAGTTATGGACGCGATCTGCGCACGCTGGCGGAATTCCTTGCCGGGCGCGGCGTCGTGCGCCCGCAGGACGCCGACCGCAAGCTCCTGCGCGACTTCGTGTTCGCATTGAAAGCACTTGGTCTTGCCGCGACCAGCATCCGGCGCCATGTCTCGGCGGTGCGGACGTACTATCGCTTCCTGGCCGGCGAGGGGGATCTCGCGGACGACCCCTCCGATCGGCTCGAGACCCCGCGCCGCGCGCGGAAGCTTCCCGACACCCTGAGCGCCTCGGAATGCCAGCGGCTCATCGAGGCGCCCTCCCCCGACGAGAAGATGGGGCGGCGCGACCGGGCCCTGCTGGAGCTGGCCTACGGGGCGGGGATGCGGGTCTCCGAGCTGGTCGGCCTGACCCTCGGCGACCTCTTCTTCGCGGACCGGGTGGTCCGGATATTCGGCAAAGGAAGCAAGGAGCGCCTCGTACCCATCGGCGGCCCCCTGATCAGTGCGGTCTCGCTCTACCGCGATCTCGAGCGGAGCAAACTCGACCAGGGAAAGACCAAGGACCGCGTGCTGTTGAACTCACGCGGACAGCCCTTGTCGCGGGTGGGGGCCTGGGGGATCGTCAAGAAAGCGGCGATCCGCGCCGGGATCACCAAGCGCGTCACACCGCATACCCTCCGCCATTCGTTCGCCACCCACCTCCTGGAAGGGGGCGCCGACCTCCGGGCGGTGCAGGAGATGCTCGGCCACGCCGACCTCGCCACCACCCAGATCTACACCCACGTCGACCGCGAATATCTTCGCAGCGTGCACCGGCAGTTCCATCCAAGGGGGTGACCAGTAACCGGTGACCGGTGACCGGGCCGATATGGGACAGCTCTTCCTGGTCACGGGGCACTGGTCACTGGTCACCGGTCACCGGTCACCATCCATCATGGCCCCCACCACCCCCAAGTCCGCTGCTCCGGGGGCGTCAGGATCCCTGCCAGCTCCCATCCGAAGCGCCGGGGGTCGGCGAACGCACCGGCCACGTGCCCTCCCTCAGTGCGGAGGAACCAGGTCGGCGTCTTCGTGGCCGCGGCCAGGCGTTCCCCGAAATGGAATGGGACCACCTCGTCATTCACCGCGTGGACGATGAGGATCGGTGAGTGGATCGAGTCCAGTCGGGCGAGGGTGGGGAACCGATTGCGCATCAGGAGATGCACCGGGACCCACGGATAGGCCTCGGTGGCAACATCCGGCAACGAGGTGTAGGCGCCATCGAGGATCAGGAGGCGCGGAGGTCGCTGGACAGCGACGGCGGCGGCGACCCCCGAGCCGAGCGACATCCCGTGGATCACGAGCTCGGAAGGCCGGATCCCCAAAGAATCTTCCGTGTACTGGGCCCCCGCCATCGCGTCCGCGAGGAAACCTCGTTCCGACGGCGCTCCGGGATTGATCCCATAGCCGCGGTAGTCGAGCGCCAGCACTCGGTAGCCCAACTGCTGATATCCGAGGAGTTTGTCCCGCACCTGGCCCGACCAGATGCTGGCGGCGTTGCCGTGCAGGTACAGGACGGTGGCGCGGGGAGGCCCCACCGGAGCGGCCACGACCGCGTCGAGCCGGAGGCCGTCGCTCGTCACGAGCGCAATCCGGCGCCATCCGGGGGCCAGGGTGGTGTCGGTCCCTGAGCGCGACCATCGTGCGGCGTAGACGAGCTCCTGCTCCTGGGCCAGCAGCGCGATGACGAAGACGACGTACAGGAGCGCCACGACCCCCGGTGCGATCAGGAGCCGCCACCGGAGTTCAGCTCGCAAAAGCGTCCTTCTGGTACCGCCGCCGTTGCGGGCCGAGCACGGTCGCGGTCAGGATGCCGGCGGAGAGCGCGGCGGCGATCAGGAGTGCCGTGAAGGCGGTCTCCACCCCGGTGAGCGTCTTCCGATCCACCATGGACGCGATGCCACGGAACCCGATGCTCCCGGGCACCAGGAGGAGCACGCCCGGGACCAGCGTCACCGAAGTGGGCCGGTCGCCGAGCCAGGCGTAGATGTTGCTCCCGAGCCCCACGAGCAGGGCAGCGAAGAAGGCACCGAGCTCCGGGCCGAGGAGCCGGGCGCCGAGCTGGCCGCCGAGGAAGGCGACGCCGCCGCTCGCCAGCACCCAGGGGATGTCCCGGGGCTTCACCCGGAGCAGGACCGCCGCGCCGAGAGGGAGAGCCAGCAGGGCGCCATAGAGGGTCCAGTCCGGAAGCGGGACCGGTGCGCCGACCGCGATCTTGCCGACCATCGCGCTCGCCGCCTTCAATCCCAGCGCCATCCCGACCACGATGCTGATGAGGAGCATGAACGCGCCGGAGAGGCGGGCCATCCCCGCCAGCAGGTGCCGGGTGGCGAGTTCGGTCATCGCGAGCGTCAGGGTCCACCCCGGCAGGAGCACGACCAATCCGGCGAGGGTCACGAGGAAGACGGTGAGCCCCGGGAGCCATTCCGAGAGGAGCCCGGCCGTGAGCGCAGCGAGAAAGGCCGCGAGGGGGACGAAGACGCGCGCGAGCGGCGCCACCTTCGCCGCCAGGCGGTCGAGCAAGCCCACCATCAATCCGATCCCCCCGGCCACCACGATCTCCAGTCCGCCGCCGCCGAGGAATCGGGCACCGCTGGCGGAGAGGACCCCGTACGCGAGCACTGCCATCAATCCGGGATAGCGAGGCGGGGCGGTCATGATCTGGTCTATCTGGCTCGAACCCTCGTCGGGGGAGTCGTCCCCCCGCATCACCCGGCCGACCACCGCGTCGAGGTCGGCGAGG
>JANLXK010000130.1:0-1340 GCA_031365045.1 Gemmatimonadota bacterium
CGGCCGCATGCCGCTGCTCGACGCCGCGAAGGCGATGTCCAGCGTCTACAGCCTGAAGGTGCAGCTCTTCCCCGGCGAAAACGTCCAGACGGTGGCCGCGTCGCTCACGGCGATGGGTGCGCGGGTCACTCGGACGTATTCCGACACGGTCCTCGTGGATCTCGATCGCAGCAAGCTCGCGGCGGTCGCGGCCATCGATTCGGTCTACATGATCGAAGAAATGCTCCCGATCTTCTTGATGTCGGAAGAAACCACGACCACCGTGCAGGCGGGCAAGTGGAACAACGGCGCGACGCCCTACACGGATGCCGGCGTTGACGGCGGCGGCCTGAACAAGGCTTCGCAAGCCGACGATCAGATCTTGGCGATTCTCGACAACGGCATTCAGCTCGACGCCGGCGACCTTTCGAACACGTCGACCGATCCGGGCCTCGACCTCAGCGGATTGCCGATCGCCGGCCATCGCAAGGTCGCTTTCTACGGCACCACGGCCCCCTTCGGCGGAACCGGCGACCTGCTCGGTTGCGACGGCAACACGACCAGCGGCGTGACGCACGGTCACACGGTCGCGGCGGTGGCGCTCGGCAACGCAACGAAGGTCGACATCGCTTACGGCACCCCGTATAAGGGCATCGACCGCTCGGGGAACTTCTGGGGTCTTGACGGCCTCGCGCCCAAGGCTCGACTCGTCGCTTACGACGGTCAGATCACACCCCTGACCGGGCGTTGCGACGACGTGACGCAGATCCTGGGCAACAGCCCCCTCGATGTCGGCGATCTCGCGACTCTCCTCCCCGACGCCTATACCAAGGGTGCCCGCGTGGTCAACTTCTCTTGGGGTTCGGTCGCCCCGGGGGATTACCTCAGCAACGAGCAGAAGATCGATGCGTTCTTGCTGGCCAACAGCGACGCTGTAATTTTCGTCGCCGCCGGCAACGCCGGAAGAGACAAGAACTCGGACAGGATTCCCGATCCGAACACCATCGGCGCTCCCGCGACGGCCAAGAACATCATCGCCGTCGGCGCTTCGCGCAACGCGGACGATCTCGGCAATCCGAACCTGCCGAATAGCCGCTGGGCGAATTCGAGCAACGGCCCCGCGACGGTCTTCAGTAACCGTATCGCGCCCCTGCTCATGGCCCCCGGCACCGACGCCGGTAGCTTGGGACTCGCGTCGGAATTCCACTGCCGCTCGAACGACAACAACCAATACGGACCGGTTGAGTGCGACGTGATCGCGGGTCAAATTTCGACGAGCTTCGCGTCGGCGGCCGCTGCAGGCGCGGCGCTGCTCGTTCGCGACTACTTCGCGCAGGGCTTCTACCCCGACGGCACCAACT
>JANLXK010000135.1:0-17337 GCA_031365045.1 Gemmatimonadota bacterium
AGTCCCTGCCGCAGGAGATCCCGCAGTTCGGCCAATGAATCGGCCACCAGCGGCGGATGCGCCCCCCGAGCGATGGAGAAGCGGATCGGCCGGTCCACCCTGGGGAGCTCGCGCTCTTGGAGCCGCCGGGCCTGGCCTTCCCTGAGCTTCATCCGCACTACCCCGCCGGTCCCCTCCTCCACTTCGTAGTCCATCGCCACCATATCTCCGCCGATCCGCACCGCGCTTGGCAGGCTCATCAACGCGTCGCGCTGGACCGACGAGACCATCCCTTCCGGGTCGAGGTCGACCGGCCGATCCAGGAAGTCTTCCCAGTCGTGGACCCCTTCGAGCTGGGTCGCCAGCCGGGCCCGGATCGCATCGGGCGAAGCCACTTCGAGCGCGCCGCCCGAACGGCGCCAGAGCTCATCGAGCTCCTGCCGCGCCCGCCGCAGGACACCCTGCCGGTGGTGTTGGGTATTCCCCTCCAGGAGCGCGCGCGCGAGCGAGTCGGCCGCGGCCGGCCGGAGCTCCTTGGGGATCTCCCCGCGGATCTCTTCGAGACCGTCCTCGAGGAAGAACCCGAAGTAGACGCGCTTCCGCGTGATCGCGAGCCCCTGATGCTTCCGAGGACCGCTGACGATCACTTTCGGGCGCTCCCAGGTGGAATGACGGTGCACCTGATCGTGGGTGAGCGTCGTCCCCTCGATGCTCGCGCGGGCCACCCCGAAGCGGTCGGCGAACCAGCGGATGTTCCCCGCGATCGCGCCCCAGCTGCTCGCGAACGAGTTCTTCCCCACCCGAACATCCTGTCCTTCCGCGGTCCGTTCGTCGATCACCAGCTCGAACGGCATGATCCGGGCGACCAGTTCCCCCCACGCTTCCTGGATCGCCCGCCCGGCGTAGGGCAACCGCTCGGGGATCGGCAACTCGAGCGCGCGATAGACCGAGGCGGTGCCGAGGGCGATGTCCTCGATCGCCTTCACCAGTACTCCGCGCGCGGTGGACCACTCTTCCAGCTTCTCCTCGTCGAACACGTGCCGGGGGAGTCCGTACACCTGGCCGAGCCGGCCGCACTTGTTGACTGCATCGGCGAAGACGTTGTATGCCGTGAGGTGGTCGCTCCCCTTCACCATCAGCCCCGCGAGGTCGCGCTCTTCGCGGCACATCCGGTGGAGCGAATCGATGTTGCTGCAGACCGCCACCACGGGCGACACCTCGGGGCCGGCGTGCACCAGGAGTTCTCCCCACTGCCGATCCACCGGCATCGCTTCGACCTGGCGGCCGTAGGGCGTGAGCTTTCCGGCATCCATCAGCCCGCGCGACGTCAGCGACTGCACCGCTTTCACGTATCCCGCGCGGTCGAGCGGGACCGGGAGGTCGAGGTCGCGCGCATCGACCCCGATCGCCGCGCAGGTCACCGCCACCCGCTCGGCATCGCCGGCGAGCTGGAACTCCGGCGGTCCCGGGCGGAGCGATTCGAAGACGAGGTCGCGATCGGAGAGGATGAATACCTCCCCCCCCGGCACTCGGCCGTGCACCCGCCCCGCCATCTGGAGGATCTCGTTGGCGCCGAGGTGCAGGCGGTGGAGAACGTTGCGGCCGCGATCGACCACGTTGCTGTATCGGGCGTCGTAGATGACGACGGTATCGAGGCCCCGGATGTTGAGCGCCGACTGCCCGGCCGCCGTCATCGCCAGGACGAACGGCTTCACCGCTTCATCTTCGAGGAAGGGGCGGATGACCCGGATCGGCTCGCCGCCGTGATAGAAGGCGGCGGTGAGCTTGGGCCACCGTTCTCCCATCTCCTTGGCCAGCCCCTCGACCTCTGCGCGGGTGGGCACGAAGACCGCGACCCCCCGCTTCTCCTTGATGATGCGGCGCACTTCCTTGTCGTCGAAGAACTCCTGCGTCCTCTGGGAGACGACCTTCACCTTGGCCTTGAGGGCGGGGTCGAAGGCGGTCGACTCGAGCACCTCGGCGGCCTCGAGATAATTGCGATAGAACGCGGGATCGACCGTGGCGCTCAGCCAGATGAAGCGGCATCCGGCACGCTTGCCGAGGGCCAGGCAGAGCTCGAGCTCGGCGGAGGTCTGGTGGATCTCGTCGACGACGATCGTGTCGCGCTTGGTGATGAGGTCGTCCTCGAACCAGCGGCGGGCGATGCCGGTGGTGACGATGACGACGTTCCAGGCCGGCGTTTCCGGCGTCGATTCCCGCTCCCGGTTCACCACCCCCACGAACAGCGGTTCCTGCAGGATCGCCTCGGCGATGGGGCGGATGCCGAGGGTCTTGCCGACGCCGGTGCCCGCGACGATGCCGAACCCCTTGCCGCTCGCCGCGAGGTCCAGAAGATGCGCGCCGTGCTGACGCTGGAGGAGGGTGTCGAGCTTGAGCTGGAAGGCGAGTTCGATCGTCTCGCACGCCGCGCGGGTGGGGGCGATGACGATCACCCGCCCGCGGGCGTGGCCCGCGGCGCGAAAGGCGTCGAGATCAAGAGGGAGTTGGTGGTTACGAGCAGGGTGCACGACGGAAGCTAACAGGGAATGCGGAGAGAGGGCCCGCATTCGCGGACCCTCTCCCAGGAGAGGCATTTCGGCCGGGGCCCGACTCAGTCGGCCCAGTCGTAGTACTGTCTATCCCGTTCGTAGACCGTCACTGGCCGCAATCCGCGGCTGTCGTCGCGATCCCGATCCCGGTCGTAGTCTCGTTCGTTGTCCCGGTGATAATCCCGGTCGTAATAGCGACCGTCGACATCGACCCAGACGATGGCACGGTGATACCCCTCATTCCGCCACCAGCCCCGGGCTCGGCCGCGGGGGATGTGTCGCCGCTGGACCATGACTACCCGCGGGGCGTAGACGACCTCACGCCGCTCGACGACCACGGCGCGGCGAGGCCGGTAGTGGTCCGGGCGGTCGTTGATCTGGATCCGGGCGGCCACGGGCCCGTGGACCAGGACGATCTCACCGGAAACGCGTTGTGCGGCAGCTGGAAGGGCGGAGAGCAGGAGGCCGGTCAGGGAGACCAGGCCGACTCGAAGGATCGAACGCATGGAAGACCTCTCATCAAAGGATGCCTGAGAGTAGTGCGAACCCCATGCCATCATCGTAACTCGTTGACCAGCAGAGTGTTGGGCGCCCGCCAGGAAAAGCCCGGAGTCGCCACTGTCCGGCCACGGAACACCCCCCACGCGCCGGGCGCGATGCTAGGGCAACGCGATCGCACAGAGATCGCCGAACTGCTGGGCCACGATCGAAAGGGCGGACCAATGACACATCAATTGAAGGTCACTCCCTTCACTCGTTCCGTCGAGCGTAGCTGGCCGACTCCGTCACCACGGCCACCAGTCGCACGTCGGTCGGCGACATCGGGACCGACGGGATCAGCTGCACATCGTACGCCAGGCCGACGGTGGGAATGTGAGGCTTGATCCGGCGCAGCAGACCGTCGTAGTACCCTTTGCCGTAGCCGAGGCGTCCGCACTTGGAGTCGAAGGCGACGCCTGGGACCAGGAAGAGCTTGATCGTGGAGGCGACCAGACGACGCGCCTTCCGCCGGAGCTCCCGTCGTGGCTCGAGGAGGCCGAATGGGGCCGGAGCGAGATCGTCGAGCGACTCGATCCGATAGAGGGTGAGGCCCGTCCCTTCCACGACCGGCACCGCCACTCCCTTCCCCGCGCCGAGCGCGGCCGCGATGAGCGGCAGCGTGGCGACCTCCGACTTCACCCCGATGTAGGTCGAGACCATTGTTGCAGCCGACCACTCCGGCAGGGCCAGCACCCGGGCCTGGATCCGGGCTCCCCGCGTCTCCCGATCATCGAGGGCGTCACGGCGGGCCAGCACCTCGGCCCGGAGGCGCGCCTTCTCGTCCGTGAGCATTATCTTGGAGTCCGGAGCAGGATCCATTTCCCCTGGCACGAGGTACGCCGGTGAGCGGCACCTTCCGCGTCGACGTCAGCAAGGACTATCTGGCGTTCTCGTCCGCCCATTTCATCACCTTCCGGGGGCACAAGTGCGAGTGCCTGCACGGCCACAACTATAAGGTAAGCGTGGCCGTGGAAGGGGGCGTGGACGACGAGGCGCTATTCGTGCTCGACTTCGCGGTGGTGAAGGCGATCGCCAAGCCGATGGTCGATGCGATCGACCACAAGGTGCTCCTCCCCTCCCGGAACGCCAAAGTCGCGATCCGCGAGAAAGGGGACCGGGTGGAGGTCGACGTCTTCGGCGAGCACCGGTATCTCTTCCCGACCCGCGACGTGGCGACGCTGCCGGTGGCCAACACGACGGTCGAGATGATGGCGGAATGGTTCGCCCGCGAAATGAAGACGAAGCTCGTCGAGGCGGGACACGGCCACTTGTCGCTGCTCGAGGTGTCGATCGAAGAGAGCCCCGGGCAGTCGGCCACCTATCGTCTCTCCCTGCCGTGAGGTCCTGATGAACCCGAAGCCCGTGCCGCTGAGTGCCACCGACGCCGCCATGCGGCTCACGGACCTGCCGGGGTGGAGCATCACCGACGGGATGCTCACCAAGAAGTACGAGACCAACGGCTGGCCCTTCACGATGCTCGTGGTCGGCGCCATCGCGTTCCTCGCCGAATCCGCGGACCATCACCCCGACCTCGTCGTCACCTGGCCGAGCGTGACGGTGAAGCTCTCGTCGCACGATGCGGGGGGGCTCACGGATCGCGACTTCAGCCTCGCCCGGAAGATCGACGAGACGGTCCGCACCCGCCTGATCAAGTAATCCACGTGCCTCGGCGCGCCCTTCCCGCAGGTCTCACCCCCGTCGACGCGACCGAACACTTCCTGGACCTGCCGGGAGTGGCCCTCCTCGAGAGCCCGGCCGGCTTCAAGCGTCTGGGCCGCCGGTCACTCCTCAGCGCCGACCCGGTCGGATCGCCGGCGGAGCTGGCGGCGCCCGCGGTCGGCCAGCTCCGCCTCGGGCATCTCGCCTACGAATACGGACACCACTTCGAACAGCTCCCCCGCCCGAGCTTTGACGACCTGGCCCTGCCGGAGATCGAGTGGCCGACCTACGACTGGTGGATCGAGTGGGACCACGCGGAACGAACGGTCATCCTCCACGCGGCCACGGCCGGGCGACTCAGGTGGGCCCTCGCGCGACTGCGCGGAAAGATCCCCGCGCCCCGCGCACTCGCCGCCCCGCCCTATCGCCACCTCCCCCTCCCTCCCGAGCACCCCGCACCCGACCTCGGTCCCGGCATCCGGAGCACCTTCACGCCGGACGGGTATCGCCGCGCGGTGGCGCGGGTGGTCGAGTACATCCGCGCGGGGGACATCTTCCAGGCGAACCTGTCGCAGCGATTCTCCGCCCCGTGCGACGCGCATCCGTGGCGGCTCTACCGGACCCTGCGTGACCGGTCACCGGCGCCCTTTTGCGCCTACCTCCAGCACGACGATGTCGCGATCGTCAGTCATTCACCAGAGCGCTTCCTGCGGCTCGACGTGAGCGGGCGGGTCGAGACCCGGCCGATCAAGGGGACCCGTCCCCGCGGGAAGACCGAGGTTGCGGACGCCCAGCTCGCCAGCGAGCTCCGCGAGAGTCCGAAGGACCGGGCCGAGCACGTGATGATCGTGGACCTGCTGCGAAACGACTTGAGCCGAGTGTCAGCACCCGGCTCCGTGCGGTGCGAGGAATTGCTGGCGCTCGAGAGCTATGCGGGGGTGCACCACCTCGTCTCCACCGTCGCCGGGCAGCTCGAAGGGAGCCACGGTGCCGCGGACCTGCTCGCGGCGACCTTTCCCGGCGGCTCGATCACCGGCGCACCCAAGATCCGGGCGATGGAGACCATCGCCGAGCTCGAGCCGACCACTCGGGGCGTCTACTGCGGCGCCATCGGTGCCTGGTCGGCCGACGGGGCGCTTGACCTGAGCATCGCGATCCGTACCGCCGTGATCCAGGGGGGCGGGGTGACCTGGAGCGCCGGCGGCGGCATCGTGGCCGACAGCGACCCGGAGGCCGAGTACCGCGAGACGCTCGACAAGGCGCGCGGCATCGCCGACGCGGTCGCAGAGGCGCAGGGGCGCCGGGGCGCATGACCACTCCCGCGCGCGTCCTGCTGCTCGACAACAAGGATTCCTTCGTCTGGAATCTCGCGCGCTATGTACGCGAGCTCGGCGCTTTCGCCAAGGTGGTCCGGAGCGACGTCGTCAACGTCGCCGAGGTCGCCGCGGAACGGGCCACCCACATCATCATCTCGCCGGGGCCCTGCACCCCCGCCGAGGCGGGGGTCTCGGTCGAGGTCATCCGCCGGCTCGGCCCCGCGACCCCGATCCTCGGCGTCTGCCTTGGCCACCAGGCCATCGGCGCCGCCTACGGCGGGCGGGTGGTGCGCGCCAAGCGGCCGATGCATGGCAAGACCAGCGCGATCTCGCACGACGGGACCGGCGTGCTGGCCGGACTTCCTCTCCCCTTCCGCGCCACGCGCTACCATTCCTTGGTGGTCGAGCGTGCCTCGCTCCCCGCCGCGGTGCTCGTGCAGGCGACGAGCGAGGACGGCACCATCATGGCACTCCGGCATCGCACCCATCCGGTGCACGGGGTCCAATTCCACCCTGAATCGATCCTGACCGAAGAAGGTCACCACCTTCTCCGCAACTTCCTTGCGCTCTGAGATGATCTTTCGGTCGCTCCTGACCCTGCTGCTCCCCGCCGCGTTGCAGGCGCAGGTACGCTGCATCGACCCGCTGGCCGACGCGCGCTGGCGCTCGACCCCGCTCATGGCAATGACCTCGGCCCCGGTCCCGGGAGAGCGCGACGTCGATCGGTACCTTGCGGGCATCGTGCCCCTCCTGGCCCAGAGCTTCCGCGATCCCGCGGCCGCGGTGATGCCCAGCGGCGCGATGGTGGTCGTCCCCGCCGCCGGCGAGCGCGACCCGGTCCAGGCCACGCTCACGATCTCCTTCGACCGCTCCGGCAAACTCCTCGGCGCGGCCCTCTCGCGCCCGAGCGGCGACGCAAAGCTCGACAGCGCCTTCGTGCTCGCTGCCCGGAACGCCGGCGCGGGGCGCGGGTTCGGAAGGGTCCCGCGGAAGCTCCGGGGCGACACGTTGCGCGTGACGATCGCCATCTCGGACCGTTTCCCCAGTTCCCCGCAGATCCTTTCGATCGGTTCGCGCTCGACTCCTTACCTTGTCGCGGACGTGCCGCCAAGGCTTCGTTCGATGCCTCCCGCCCACGCGCCACGCGGACGTCGGGGCCGTGAAGTAACCCTCGCGGCGACGGTCAACAGCGCCGGCCGGATCGTCCCGGCGACCGTGCGGCTGGTGAGCACCAACGACTCCTCGCTCGTCCCCATCGCGCGCGCGAGCTTCGTGCGGTCGGTCTATACGCCGGGGACCAGACACGGCTGCCCCGCGGAGTCCTACATCCGCCAGAGGTTCCCCTTCCCATGATGCCACGGCTGTCCGCCCTCGTCATCCTCGGCGCATTCACCGCGTGCACGGTTTCGCCCCCCGCCGGACGCACGGCCTACGTCATCGTCAGCAATGAAGACTCGGGCGAACTGAGTTTCATCGACCCGACGACCGACTCGGTGGTCGCGACCCTCGCGGTCGGGAAGCGCCCGCGGGGTGTGAAGTTGAGCACCGATGGTCATCGCGCGTTCGTCGCGCTGTCGGGGAGCCCCAAGTGCCCGCCCACGATGCCGGACGCCGAGTGCGCGCTCATCATGGCCGACAAGAGCGCCGACGGGATCGGCGTGATCGACCTCACCTCGCGGACCCTCGTCCGCACGCTGTCCGGGGGTTCCGATCCGGAGCAGTTCGACGTCTCCAAGGATGACGCCGTCCTGGTCGTCTCGAACGAAGATGCCGGCACGGCGTCGTTCATCGACCGCTCCACCGGCACCGTGACGGCAACGGTGGCGGTGGGAGGGGAACCGGAGGGGGTCCGCTTCTCTCCCGACGCCGCCGAAGTGTGGATCACCTCAGAACAGGGGGGCGCGGTCTACGTCATCGACGTGGCGGCCCAATTGGTCGTGGCCATTGTCCCCGTGGGACGGCGGCCTCGCGATCTCGCCTTCTCGCCCGATGGCGCCTTTGCCTGGGTCACGAGCGAGGTGGACGGTCAGGTGACGGTCGTCGACGCGCACACGCATCGGCCGCTCCGGGCCGTCAGGCTGCCGGCCGGGTCCAAGCCGATGGGCGTGCGCGTCTCGGCCGACGGCGCGCGGGTCTACATCTCCAACGGGCGGGGCGGAACGGTGAGCGTGCTCGATGCGAAGAGCGATTCGCTCCTCGCCGACATCCGGGTGGGCATCCGGCCCTGGGGGCTCGCGCTCTCAGCCGACGGGCTGAAGCTCTACACCGCCAACGGCCCCTCGAACGATGTCTCGGTGATCGACACGCGGACGCTGCAGGTGGTGAAGCGGGTGGCCGTGGGGCGCGGGCCGTGGGGGGTCGTGGTCTCCCGGTAAGGGGTGAGGGGTAAGGAGTGAGGGGGCCTGCTGGAGAGATCTCTCCGGTGGGCCCCCTTACCCCTTACCCCTAACTCCTCACGGAGTTCAGTCCCCGAAACTGATCCCGATCTCCCGCGCCGTGAGCACGGTGTCGGAATCGGGGGCCACACGCTTGGTCCGCCCGATCACCTCCGCCAGCGGGATGAGGGTGATGTTGGGCGGCTGCAGGGCGACCATCTGTCCCCACGACTGCGCCGCCACGGCCCGCACCGCCGCGGCGCCGAAGCGGAGCGCCAGCAGCCGGTCGAAGGTCGTCGGTGACCCGCCCCGCTGGATGTGTCCCAGGACGATGGACCGGGTCTCCTTCCCCGTGCGTTCCTGGATCTCCTTGGCGACCAGCGACGCGATCCCGCCGAGCCGGTCCACTGTCCCGACACCGCGCCGTTCGAGGAGGGCGATCTTCCCCCCCTTGGGCGTCGCCCCTTCGGCCACCACCACGATCGAGAACTTGCGGCCGCGCGCTTCCCGCTCGCGGATCTTTTCACAGACCTTGTCGATCTCGAACGGGATCTCCGGGATCAGGATGACGTCCGCGCTCCCGGCGATCCCGCTGTTGAGCGCGATCCACCCCGCCTCCCGCCCCATCAGCTCGACGACCATCACCCGCTCGTGGCTCTCGGCCGTCGAGTGGAGCTTGTCGATCGCCTCGGTGGCGGTGCACACGGCGGTGTCGAACCCGAAGGTGACCACGGTCCCCACCACGTCGTTGTCGATGGTCTTCGGCACGCCGACGACCGGGAGCCCCTTCTTCCAGAGGTCGTACCCGATCTTGAGCGACCCGTCGCCGCCGATGGTGATGAGGGCCTCGAACCCGCTCGCGTTGAAGGCCGCGATCAGGTCGTCCGTGCGGTCCACCTCGTGCTCGGCCCCGTCCGGCCCGACTTCGCGCCAGCGGAACGGATTGCCGCGATTGGTGGTGCCGAGGATGGTCCCGCCCAGGTGGGTGATGCCGCGGACGCGGTCGGGATCGAGCTTGATGATCCCGGCATCGTGCGGCCGGAGGAGGCCATCGAAGCCGCGTTCGATGCCATAGGTCTGCCATCCCCGCTGGTGTGCGGAGAGAACGACGGCGCGGATCACCGCGTTGAGTCCGGGGGCATCGCCGCCACCGGTCGAGAGGGCGAGTCGCATGTCTCAATCTACGACGCCAGAGCGGGGAGGTAAGGCGCGATTAGACTTGAGGGGTGCTCGCCACGCTCCTCTTCCTGCAGGTCACGCTCCCGGCCCCCCTCTGGTCGCGCCCACCGATCCCGTTGACCGACTCGCGGCTGCTGGAGACGAGCGCGTTGGTGCCGAGCCCCACGCGGAGCGGTCTCTTCTGGACCCTGAACGACTCGGGGAATCCGGCCGAGCTCTTCGCGACCGACACCGCGGGGCGTGCACTGGGCCGGGTGACCGTGCGGGGGGCGGAGAACCGGGATTGGGAGGCGCTCGCCGTGGGACGGTGTCCCCGGAAGGGTGCGGCGCGCCCGGCATCCCGTCCCGTGACGGGGCGGGCTCATTGCCTCTATATCGGCGATATCGGCGACAACAGCAGCGTGCGGCCTCTCGTCGTCATCTATCGGGTGGCCGAGCCGGACGCCGAACGGGACACAGCGGTGTCGATCATCGACTCGCTCCGGGTGGTCTACCCCGACGGCCCGCGCGACGCGGAATCGATGGTCGTCGACGCGCGGGGAGATCTCTGGATCGTCTCGAAGGAGCGGCTGCGGAGCCCGCGCGTGTACCGGGTCCCGGCCCACGCGTGGCGCGCGGGGCGGCTGGTGACGGCGACCTACGCGGCGACCCTCCCGATCCCGTCGGGTGCCGGCGTCGAGCAGTGGACCACCGACGCGGGCTGGATCGACGGGGGCACCGCGCTGGCGGTCCGGACGTATGGCGCACTCTGGAAGGTCCCGTTCCTGCGCGGGCGCCCCGTTCCAGCCCGTAGCAAGGTCCTCTGCTCGTTGGCCGGGCTCGGACCCCAGGGCGAGGGAGTCGCCTGGATCGCGGGGGATCTGTACGCGCTGACGAGTGAGAAGCTCTTCGGCACCGAGGCCTCCATCGCGCTGGTCCGATGCACCGAGTGAAGCGGGCGGGTGTGGTGGCGTTGGCACTCGCCGCCCTGTTACTGATGGACCGGCCGTGGGGGCCGCGACCGCTGCACCGGGCGGAGTGGCTCACCGCCGGCGACGTGAAGGTGCGCGCCGTGCGCGCGGGCCACGGCGACACGACGCTGGTGTTCCTCCACGGGTACTCCGAGTCGCTCCTCTCCTTCCACGGTCCCTTCGACGTCCTCGCGAAACGGTATCGGGTCGTCGCGCTCGATGTCCCGGGCTTCGGGTTGAGCGACAAACCGGCCGGGCCGTACGACCTGGCCGCGCAGACCGCACGACTCGCCGATTTCCTCGACCGCTGGACGACCGGTCCGGTAGTGCTCGTGGGGCATTCCATGGGGGGCGAGCTCGCCACCAGCCTGGCCCTGCGACGCCCGGACCGGGTGGTGGCCCTCGTGCTCGTGAGCCCGGCCGGCTACGGGCTCTCCGAACGGCTCGACTCGATGACCCCCGGGACGATCGGCCTGATCAGCTGGGCCGGCGCCCTGGCCACCACGGGGATCATGCCGGTGCATGACCGGGGGTGGCTCTCCGAGCCCGACAGTGCCGCCGACTACTCCCCCGCCACCGACCCGGCCTACCGTGCCGCGCTCGAGTCGATCCTGCATACCTTCGATTTCGCGGCGCTGCGAGATTCCTTCAGCCATGTGCGCCAGCCGACGCTGCTCATCTGGGGCCGGCTCGACCCGACGATCCCCTTCGCCATCGGGGAGTCGATCGCAGTGCGGCTCCCCTGCCGCCGGTTCGAACCGCTCAACGCCACCCTGCACCGTCCGCAACTGACCGACCCCGACACCGTCTCTTCCCTGATGCTCGACTTCCTACGAGAACCCCGATGCGCACCCTGATCCGCACTCTCCTGTTGGCCCTCCTCAGCATCCCCGCGGTCAGTGTCGCGCAGGGACGCCCGACGGGCGCCACCGCCGTGGCCCGCGGCATCTCGCCGACAGCGTATATGGCCCACCTCCGCTACCTGAGCGACGATGCGCTCGAGGGGCGCGCCCCCGGCACCCGCGGGGGCATCCTGGCCGCCAAGTACATCGCGGCCCAGTTCGAGCGACTCGGCCTCACCCCCGCCGGCGACAGCGGGACCTGGTATCACCACGTCCGGATCATCACCCTCGATCCGACCCCGACGCTTGCGCTGGCCGGGGCCGCGACCACGCCGCTCACGTACAAGGATGACTATGCGGTCTGGTCGATGCGGAACGACACCCTTGTCAACGTCCAGGCGCCCCTGGTGTTCGCGGGATACGGGACCACTGCACCCGAGGAGGGGTGGGCCGATTTCGACGGCGTGGATGTGAAGGGGAAGATCATAGTGGTCCTCGTGAACGACCCCGGCCTCCACGACCCCAACATCTTTCGGGGCAAGGACCTCACCTATTACGGCCGTTGGACCTACAAGATCGAGGAAGCGGCACGCCAGGGAGCGGCCGGCATCCTGCTGGTCCACACCGACGAGAGCGCCACCTACGGCTGGGCCACGGTCATCGGCTCGTGGACCGGCGAGCAGGTCCGCCTCGAAAAGCCCGCGACCTCGCTGCTCCTCGCGGGGTGGATCACCCAGTCCGCGGCCCGGCGACTCCTCGCCGCCAGCGGACAGGACCTCGACGCGCTGAGTGCCCGCGCCGGCCGCGGCGGCTTCCGTGCGATCCCCCTCAACAGCTCCCTCAGCGCCTCGGTGCGAAGCCGGATCGTCCGCTCGGAAACGGTTAACGTCATGGCCCGCCGGCCCGGCACCGGTCCCCACAAGGCCGAGGCGGTCCTGATCGGCGGTCACTACGACCACCTCGGCTTCGGACCGCCGGTCAACGGCGACTCGATCTACAACGGCGCGGTGGACAACGCGGCCGGCGTGGCCGGCGTCCTCTCCCTGGCGGAAGCGTTCGTGCGCAGCGACGTGCGGACCGACCGCTCCCTCCTCTTCATGGCCTTCGGCGCCGAAGAGTCAGGACTGCTCGGCTCAGGCGCGTACGTCGAACGCCCGACGATGTCGCTCCGCGACCTGGCCGCGGTGATCAACATCGACGGCCTGGACTTGCTCGGCCGCACCCGCGACATCGGGGCGCTCGGGCGGGACCAGAGTTCGCTCGGACCGATCTTCATGGCGGCGGCACGCGCCGAGGGGATGGTGGTGGTCGATAACCCCGACGCGGCGGCGCGCGGCTACTTCTTCCGCTCCGACCACTTTCCCTTCGTGAAGGCCGGCGTCCCATCGCTCTCGCTCGAAGGGGGAAAGGATTTCGTCGGCCGGCCGGCCGGATGGGGGAAGCAGCAGCAGGATGCGTACAACGACAGCCGGTACCACCAGCCGAGCGACGAGCTCATCCCTGAGTACGGGCCGGAGGGGGCGGAGCAAGCGCTGCGCGTGGTGGTGCGCGTCGCGATCGCGGTCGCGAACGCCGCGTCGCAGCCGACCTGGAACGCCGGCTCGGAGTTCCGGAGCGCCGGCGCAACGCGGCGTCATTAGCGGGCCGATGCGTTCGGAAAAGTGCGAAGGGCCCTCGCGTGGGGGCCCTTCTGCGCGCAGGGCAGCTGGACAAGCCACTTACCGTGTCGTTAGCACACACATTGTAAACTGATGTAAACAAATGACTTAGCGGAACGTTGGTTCATGCTCTCGCTCGAAATTTGTCCCTGCCATCCCCCACCGCTATCTTCCCGCCGCTTGTCCCCCCACCCCTCGCCCTCAGGAGGCGTCGTGGAGTTGCCGACTTCCCATCGCGTACCCCTCAGCTGGCTCCTCGAGCACGGCGGCGAATCGATCCGCTACCGCACGCTGAAGGAGATCGCTCCTCCCCACGTCGTTTCGGACGAGGACCTCGCCGCCCAATTGCTCGCCCTTCCGGGTACCAAGGGAGTGCAGGCGGTCGTGAAGAAGCAGAAGGACACGGGGATCTGGGGGGCGAACCTCCTGGCCACCGCGCCGTCGCCGAAGGACGGGATCAAGGAACCGGGGACGGTCCCGCAATTCCGCCGTCTCCTCCAGCTCGGCCTCCCGGCCGATCAGCGCTCGTATCGGTTGGCGGAGCGCACCCTCTTCCGGCTGCTGAGCCGGGATGAGGATCCGACCCTGCTCCACGAATTCCAGAAGCTGGCCAAGGCGGAGCCGCGGTCGATCGAGTGGACCCGGAGCGTTTTGCGCGAGGCCGCCACGGCGGCGCTGGCCGAGGCCGGGCACATCGAGGACCCGCGCATCCGCGGTTCGGCCCACAAGATCGCGAGCGAGATCTCGGTCTTCCTCCGTGGGCCCCTCGCGGCCAAGCCGTTCGTCCGGAGCGGGAGCACCACGATCCTGAACCCCGATGCCCATCCGCCGACCTGGTACTCGATCGCGATGATGGCCTCGATGCCGAATCTCCAGCGCGAGCGCGCCGGGTTCACCGAGCGGCTGGGTCAGTACCTGGCGCACCCGGCGCCCAAGAAGGCGTTCGTCGTGCAGGTCGGGAAGAAGGCCCTCAAGCCGACCCACCTGCTCCTCGGCGACCCCATCGAGGCCGACGGCAAGGGGCTGCCGAAGGACGTCCCGCTGGCGCTGCACTACATCGAGCTGCTGGCCCGGATCGGCGCGCGGCCGCACGCCCCCGTGGCCACCAAGGTCCTCGGGCGCCTGCTCAAGGACACCGACGATAACGGGGTCTGGGCGCCAAAGAACCTGCGTAGCGCGCCGAAGGCGATCAACCACGCGACCTACCATATGTATCCGCTCACGACCGACACCAAGTCGAACGAGAGCCGCCAGGTGGACGTGACCTTCCGCCTCGCGATGATCGCGAAGGTGCTGGGGTGCAGTCTGGAATTCGCATGAGAAAAGGCGCGATAGGCGCGTAAGGCGCGTGAGGACATTCGAACGGCGCTTGGATCCAATCGATCCAGGCGCTTTTCCTATCGCGTCTATCGCGCCTACCGCGCCTCCTCTACTTGCATAGAAAGTCGTTGTTACGGATACTACGGTATGGCCGACCCCCTCGACCTGACCCCGTTCGGATTCACCCAGACAGAAACGCGGATGTATTCGACCCTGGTGACGTTCGGACCAGGGACGGGCTACGCCTTGGCGCAGGCCGCCGGCTTGGCGCGCGCCAACGCATACTCCGCGCTGGAGGGGCTGGTAACGAAAGGGGCGGCGCGGGTGGACGGGGTCCGTCCCAAGCGGTACCGTCCGGAGACCGGTGCAGCGCTGATGGCCCGCCTCGGCGACCGCCAAGCGGCCGCACTCGACCGGCTGGAGCTCGCCCTCAGCACGATCAAGGCCCCCGAAGGGCCCGCGATGGTTGATCTGGAGACGGCGCGCGCCTGCTGGCAGGCGCTCGGGCGGGACATCGCCCGCGCGACCGAACGGGTCTGGCTCTGCGCACCTCCTGAAGCGTACGCCGCGCTCGGCCCCGTCCTCCGACGGGCGGCCGGGGCGGTACCGGATACCATCCTGCTCGCGACGGCGCCGGTCGCGCTCGATTTCGCGGCGGTGACACAGGTCGCGGTCGACGGATGGCCCGGAGAACCGGTGCTCGCCGTGGTCGACGACCGGGTGGCGGTGCTGGGTCGGCGGGAAGGTGGGCACTTCGAGGCCCAATGGAGCGCGAGCCCCGCCTTCGTGGCGGGGGCGGCGTTGGCGTTCGAACGAGTACGGGAGCTCGCATGAGCGAGATCGATCCGCTCGAAGAAGCGATGGCAGCCCTTCGCCGGGAATACCTCGGCGAGGCCCCCGTGCGGATCATGGAGCTCCGGAAGGATTACGCCGCGGTCCTGTCCGGGGAGACCGGCGCGGCCGAATCGCTCAAGGGACGCCTGCACAAACTCGCCGGTTCGGGGGGCTCGTACGGTTTCCCCGACATCAGCGAACATGCCCGCAACGCCGAGCGTTGGCTGATCGAGCACGTCGGGAACTACGGTGAGGCGGGCGAAGTGATCGGCCCGCTCCTCGAAAAGCTGGAACGAGCGTTCGACGGGGCCGAGCACTCATTGCTCCTGGGCGACGTGGTCGATCCGCCGCGTCACGTCGACTTCGGGTGGCATGCGCTGATCATCGGCGCGGCCCGGCCTTCCGCGGGGATCCTGGCCGCCCGGCTCGAATCGGTGGGGTTCGACGTGGTGGTGGCCGACGCCGGTTCCCCGCAAGCGTCGCCGCAGGTCCCGCCGGAGCTGGTCGTGCTCGTCCACCGCGAAGATGGGCCCGATCCGTACGCGCTGGCGGCGGCCTGGACCAGCCGACGCGGGCTGCGGCCGCGGGGCGTGGTGCTGATCGAGGCCACCGGCGACTCCAACAGGCTCCGCGCGGCCGCGGCCGGGATCGACACGATCATCCCGATGGCCGTGGCCGAGACCGAGCTGTTCAATTTCGCGAAGTCCCTCGCGCGGGTCGGGAGCCCCCCGGCCAAGGTCCTCCTGGTGGAGGACGATCCCGCCCAGGCCGACGCCATCACCAGCATCCTGAGCCAGGCCAATCTCAGCGTCACGCTGAGCGCGACCGTCGCGGGCGCCTCGACCCTGCTGGCGAATGAATTCCCCGACCTGATCCTGCTCGACATCCGGCTCCCCGATGGCGACGGCTTTACCGTGGCGCGCCTGGCTCGGCAGGATCCCCGCCTGGCGCTGGTGCCGATCGTCTTCCTCACGGCGGCCTCCGACGCCGATCACCAGATCCGGGCGGTCCGCGCCGGCGGCGACGACTTCCTCCGGAAGCCGGTCGACCCGACCTTGCTGACGCTTCTGGTGCTCAATCGCATCGAGCGGGGCCGCCGGGTGCGGGAGATGGCGCACCGCGACGGGCTCACGGGGCTGCTCAACCACGCGACCTTGATGGCCGAGCTCGATCACGCGGTCGAGGCGGCCCGCCGTCGGAATGAGCCGTTCGCCTTCGTGATGGCCGACCTCGACCACTTCAAGCGGATCAACGACACCTACGGCCACCTCGTGGGCGACACGGTCCTGGTCCACCTGGCGCGGATGTTCCAGCGCATGGGCCGGTCGAGCGATCTGCTGGCCCGCTACGGCGGCGACGAGTTCGCGATGATCCTGCTCAACAACACCGCCGAAGGGGCGGCGATCCTCACTTCCCGGATCCGGAAGTCCTTGGTCGAAGAGCCGGCAACGGCGCCCAGCGGCGGTCCGATCTCGATCAAAATGAGCTTTGGCATCTCGGTGTTCCCGGGGGACGGCGACACCGCCGATGCCCTGGTCGAAGCCGCTGACCGGGCCCTCTACCAGTCGAAGCGCCTCGGCCGCGACCGGGTGATGCGCGCCGGCGACCCGACCTGAGGCGGTGACCCGCCGCGGCCCCACCTCGCCCGATCTCCTCCTCGCCGCGGCCCGGGCCGAATTCGCCCGGCACGGCGCGGGAGGGGCCCGCACCGCCGCCATCGCCGGCCGCGCTGGCGTCAACAAACAGCTCCTCCACTACTACTTCGGCACCAAGCTGGCCCTCTATCGCGCCACCCTCGACGGAGCGGCCGGCGAGGTCGCGGACGGGCTCGCCCGCCTCCCGCTCGTGGGACTCACGGCCGTCGAGCGGATCCGGCGGATCTTCCGGGGACAGTTCGACCTCCTCACCGAGCGCGAGGAGCTCACCAAGTTGCTGCTCGGCGCCGAGACCGACGGAAAGTGGGTGGATGTCGCGCTGGCGCCGGTCGAACAGCTCCTCTCCGAGGGGCAGGCGACCGGCTTCTTTCGTGACGACATCGAGCCGCTGGCGTACGCTCGCACGGCACTGCTGCTGCACCTGGGCTACTTCGCACTCGGGAGCGTGACTGCCGCCTGGGGCCCGCGGGCCGCGTGGCGG
>JANLXK010000206.1:0-6900 GCA_031365045.1 Gemmatimonadota bacterium
TCATGGCGGGCCTGGCCGCGCTGACGAATCGGATCGGGCTCGGCACGATGGTGGCCAATCTCTCCGCCCACAAGCGGGGCTGGGACGAGCGGTGGGAGGAGTTCTCCCGCTGGGCCGAGCAGGGACAGCAGATCAAGGACGACCTGCTGCGGCTGGTGGACGAGGATACCCGCGCGTTCGACCGGGTGATGGCGGCGATCGCTCTCCCCAAGACCACGGACGCAGAAAAGGCGGCCCGCTCGGCCGCCCTCGGTGCCGCCAACCTCGGCGCGCTCAAGATCCCGTTCGAGGTGATGCAGACCGCCTCCCGGTCGTTCGACCTCATCCGCGCGATGGCGGAGCAGGGGAACCCCGCCTCCGCCTCCGATGCCGGCGTCGGCGCCCTCTGCACCCGCGCGGCGATCCGTGGCGCCTGGCTCAACGTCCAGACCAACGCGGGTGGCGTGAAGGACAAATCCGCGATCGCCCAGATCCTGACTGACGGCGCAAAGCTCGTGCAGGACTCAGAACGACTTGAAGCCAAGATCCTCGCGATCGTCGAGAAGAAGTTCGGCTAAGTTGGGTTTTCCCTCCCCCGACAGGGGGAGGGGTAGGGGAGGGGGCGGGGTGAGCTCACACCTCGAACGGTATCGTCCGCCCCAGCTTCTTCCCCAGCCGCATCCGCGCATCCTCCCGGTCTCCCGCATTCCTATAGATAGCGAAGAGCGCCGACCCGCTGCCCGTCAGCCGGCAGAGGAGGGGCTGGGTCGCCACCAGCTTCTCGAACGCCTCGCGGATCGCCGGCTCCCGCCCGAAGACCGCTCCTTCGAAGTCGTTCCCCGCCATCCGCGCGATGCTCCCCCAGCTCTGCACCGCCTCGAGGTCGAGCGCCAGCGCGCCTCGGCGGCCGGCGTCGGCGCGCGCGCTGTCCACCCACTTGTAGGCATCGGCCGTGCTGACGCCGACCGGTGGGATGAGGAGGAGACCGGGAGCGGCAGGGAGGGGAGGCAACCGGAAGAGTCGGTCGCCCCGGTCCCACGCGAGTGCGAGCGACGCGCCGGAGACAAAGAAGGGGACGTCGGCGCCGAGCTTGGCGGCGAGCTGCATCAGCTCATGGCGGGGGATGGCGTTGCCGAGCACCTGATTGGTGGCGAGAAGCGCCGCTGCCGCATCGCTCGACCCGCCGCCCAAGCCCGCCTTGGCGGGGATCCGCTTCACGAGGTGGAGTTTGACCCCCGCCTTCCCGCCGGTCGCGTCGATCACGAGCTGGGCGGCGCGGGTCGCCAGGTTCGCAGCGGGTGGGCCGCACTCTTCGCCCTCGGAAGTGAGTGCGACCGTGCGTCCGTCCGCCAGTGCGACGGTGAGGCTGTCCGCCAGCGAGATCTTGCAGAAGAGCGTCTCGATCCCGTGATATCCTGACGCCTCGCGGGAGAGGACCCGGAGGAACAGGTTGACCTTGGCGTGGGCTTCGAGGGTGACGGTGGTCATGTGGTCGGGACGGTCTCTTTCCGCAGCTCGCCCAGCTTCAATCCCGTGTGGGAGAGCGACCAGGCACCGAGCAGCGTGATCGGGATGTAGCTCAGCACGTGATAGGAGATCGCCGCGGCGAAGACGGCGCCGAGCGGGAGGCCGAGCAAGAGCGCCGCGGCCTTGAATCCCCCTTCGAACACCCCGGCGAATCCCGGCGTCGATGGCAGCGCCACGCCGAAGACCACGCACGTCTGCACCAGGATCGCGGTGCCAAGGTCGGAGGGGAGCCCGAAGGCCTGGAGGGCGAGGCCGAAGGACCAGGCGTTGACGAGCCAGAACGCCAGCGAGCCGAGGGCGATCAGGAGGATCCGCTTCGGGTCGTGCAGCACCTGGAGCCCGTGGGCGAAGCCGCGGAGCGGGGCCGTCAGCTTGTCCGCGAGTTTGGGCCACGGCACGACGCGTCGCAGCCAACGCTCGGCGGCATCCGGGAAGAAGGCGGCGCTGGCGGCCGCCACCAGCAGGGCGAGCCCCACGATCCCGATGACCCGTACGAGGTCGGCCGCCGGGTTTCCGCCGATCGTCATGTCGGTGGGAAGCCCTTGGCCGGTCAGCACGAAGGCGAAGAGTCCGACGACGGTGAGGGCGTCGAAGACCCGCTCGACCGCGATCGAGGCGATGGCGGCGGGGAAGCGGGGGCCACCGAGCCGCCCCACCGCGAAGGCGCGGATCACCTCACCCAGCCGGAAGGGGAGGATGTTGTTCGCCATGAAGCCGATGGCGGTGGCGTGCCAGACGGCGCCCATCGGCACCCGCTCTCCCACTTCGGCGCGCAGCAACACGCGCCACCGGATCGCGCGGAGCGGAAAGGTCAGCGTGGCGACGAGGACGGCGAGGCCGAGGGTGCCGAGGCGGGCGGAGGCGAGATAGCCGGGAAGGCTGCGGAGACCGTCCGCAGGAAGCGCCCACCAGAAGGCGAGCGCGGAGATGCCGAGGCCGAGGAGGAGGCCGGCGAGCTTGCGGGACATATGATGACTACTAGTTCGAAGAGCGGGAGTGAGGACCGGCGCTGGAACTCCGCGGCGTAAAGCCGCGGCTCGGCCATGCCGCGATGCGGCGAGTCCCTTCAAGGCGAAATTTCGTCGCCTTCGGCGACAGGGCCGAGCCGCGACCTTGGTCGCGGCGGTACGGCGAGGAGTCGGTCATCGAAGCGAGCGACCGCCTAGCGCTGGGCCAATTCGATCAGGTCGAGCAGCTCGTCGAGGAGGGGACGCATCCGGCCCCCGGCCCGCATCGGGTTGGCGAGGACCTCGATCAGTTCCTTGCGGACCTCGAGCGCCCGCGCGAGGGCGCCGGCGCCGCTGTAGCAGAGATCCTTGATGTCCACGACGCCGTCGCCGGAAGCCGCCGGCGCGAGCGGTGCGGCAGGCGCAAGCGGCGCGCGAGGGGGGGCCGGGGCGGCGACGGGTGCCGTGGCTGGGGTCGAAGGCCGGGGCCGGGGGACGGTCGAGATCCCGGCGATGAAGGCATCGACCGAAGCGGCCGGCGTGGTGATGCTCCGCTTGAGCGTCGCGTATGCTGCGAACCCTCCTGCGATCCCGCCGCTCGCCTTGCCGCTCGGCATGGCCAGCGCCAGCAGCCCTTCCGGCGCGGGCGCTTTGGCGGCGGGTGTCGATGCCCGCGACTCGGCCGAGAAGAACGAATCGAAGGACGACGCGGACTTCGGCGCCACCGGTTCAGGTGCCGGTGCGGGAACAGGTGCCGCGACCGGCGCCCCGCCCTCGGCCGCGAGGGCGAGGAATCCGGAGATCACGCTGTTCAGCGCGACGGCCAGCGCCTGATCGGGCCCCGCGTCGGGGATCCGTTGCAGCGCCGCACCGGCGGTCCGAAGCCCGGATGCGAAATCCTGCGGTCCCCGGGCCGCCACTCCCTGACCGATCAGGTCGCGCGCGAGCGAGGCGAAGTCGCCGATCCGGCCGCCGGCGCTCTCGCCCAGGTTCCGGAGCGACGCGGCGAGCGCGTGGAGCCGGAGGTCGCGCTGCGTGATCGACCGGGCCCGATCGAGATCGTCCGCCGCGCCGACGAGATACTCCCCCTGGCTCACCAGCTCGACCCGATCCACTTCTTTCTCGGCCGCCGGACCGCTCGGCGTTCCCGCCGTCACCGCCGACCCCGCTTCGAGCAGCGTCGCGATCGAGACGGCACCGC
The DNA here is from genome assembly GCA_031365045.1 of Gemmatimonadota bacterium. Lineage (GTDB taxonomy): Bacteria > Gemmatimonadota > Gemmatimonadetes > Gemmatimonadales > GWC2-71-9 > CAMLHU01. The sequence continues at coordinate 3,655 of JANLXK010000206.1, forward strand.
TCGGGGTGGAGAAGGTCTTGAGCGTCAGCGTCGCGAACGCCTGCGACTCCGCGGCGTCGGCATTCGGAAGTCCCCGTTCGGTCACGTCCTGAGCCGAGCGGGTGAGGGCCTTGGCGGCGGCTTCGAACACGTCGGCCGACCCGGGCGGGGTGGACGGCAACCGGCCCACTTCGCCGATGGCGCGTTCCACCGCTTCGAGGAGGTCGGGGAGGGGTGGGAGATCACCCAGCGCCGCGAGGCCGCGGAGGGGCTGCATCCGGCGGAGCACGCCCTGCAGGGCGTCACGCGCGGGCGGCGCCGACCGCAGTGCGGCGGCGGCCTGGCCGAGTGCGGCGGCGATGAGGGCGCTCTCGCGGGCGAGGAAGGCGCGCGCGCCGGCGTCGAGCGCTGCGGCACCGGCCGACTCGGCGGGGGTCGCGGCCGAGGAGGACGGGGTCCGGAGCGGAGTGACCGCGCTGCCGGCCATCGCTTCGAGGTCTTTGGCCAGCTGCTCGGCGGCCGCACCGTCAGCGGGGGTCCACTGCGCGCTCCGCTTCACGAAGCCGGCCAGCGCCTCGACCGCGCGGGTGGCAGTCTCCTTGGTGGTGTTGTCCCACCCGCGCGCGCCGTCGCGCACCGCGCGGGAGAGCCCTTCGAGCCCGTTGGCGGCCCGGGCGATCGGCTGCTGGTTGGCCATCAGGGCTGCCCCGCGGAGGGCGCGCGCATACCGCACCAGCTCGGCCGCGGCCGGCGACACCTCGGCGTCGACCAGCCCGCGCAGGCGGTCGATATACTCGCTCGCCTCCATGGCGAAGTAGTCCAGCATGCCGAGCGGGCTCGTCATCGGTATCCGTGTGGGGGAGAATCAGTTACAAGGTTACGGGGTAGGGGAGGATGGGTCAACCGGAGGTCGTTCCATGGCGGGGAAGGCGGGGAAGGACAAACGCGGGCGAAAGGCGAGAACGCGCGAACCAAAATTCACGCATTCTCGCGTTCGCGCCCCCTTTTGGCGTTAGGCCTTCCCTCGCGCCGCACGCACTAGATCCACCATTTCCGTGGTTGCCCGTTCGATCCCCACGAACACCCCCCGGCTCACCACCGAATGCCCGATGTTGAGCTCCTCGATCTCGGCGATCCGGGCCACCGGCGCCGTGTTGAGGTAAGTGAGCCCGTGACCGGCGTGGACCGCGAGGCCGAGGGAGCGGGCGTAGCGGGCCGCCTCGCGGAGCTGCTCGAGGGCGGCGTCGTTGTCGCGCCAGGTGTGGGCGTAGCGCCCCGTGTGGAGCTCGATCGCGGGGACCGTGAGTTCCGCGGCGCGGTCGAGGCTGCGGGTGTCCGGGCTGAGGAAGAGGCTCGTCCTGATCCCGGCATCCTTGAGCCGGGCGATCGCGCTGGAGAGGGCGCTGTCGTTCCGGTCGAGGGCGAGTCCTCCCTCGGTCGTGACCTCTGTGCGCCGCTCGGGGACGAGGGTGGCCTGGTGGGGACGGATCCGGCAGGCCAGATCGACGATATCGGGGCTGGTGGCGAGCTCGAAATTGAGCGGGGTCGTGGCCGTCGCCGCGAGGCCGACCACATCCCGGTCCTGGATGTGGCGGCGGTCCTCCCGGAGGTGGAAAGTGATGCCGTCCGCCCCCCCCGTTTCGGCGGCGCGGGCGGCCAGGGCGGGGTCGGGCTCGTCGGTCTTCCGGGCCTCCCGGATGGTGGCCACGTGGTCGATGTTGATATAGAGGCGCAAGGCCCCGGGCAAGCGTTGTGCCGGTCCCGGAACCCCGTTAGCTTGAGCCATCGATCCCCTCCCGGAGCATACCAACGTGTCCACACGGAATTCGTTGCTGGCCTTCGGTGCCCTGATGCTTGCCGCCTGCAGTGGCGGGAGCGGCACCGGCGATGTCGCTCCCCTCGGCTCCGCCGAAGCGGCGGTCCGGGAATTCATGGCCGCGGTGCAGGACAGCAATATCGCGCGGATGGGGCGGAGCTGGGGTAGCGAGAACGGCTCGGCCGCCCAGACCCACCAGCCGGCGCAGTGGGAACAGCGCCTGAAGGTGGTGCAATTCTACCTCCGCGGCGGCAATTCCCGGATCACCTCGAATACCGCCGTCGAAGGGGACGCCAAGCACCGCACCGTGCTGGTCGAACTCACGCGGGGCACGTGCGTGAAGCAGATCCCCTTCAGCGCGGTCCAGAGCCACAACGGGTGGCTGGTGGAGTCGGTGGACATCTCGGCCGCCGGCAGTCCGCGGAACCCCTGTCCGCCGCCGCCGGGGACGCAGGCGGCGCCGCCGGGAGGCTGGTGAGGAGGTGAGAGTCAAGAGTTCAGAGTCGATCCCAACGTTGCATGGAGTCACTCTAGGCTCTGAACTCTTGACTCTCAACTAGTCCGTGAGCTCGATCAAGATCCCGGCTGTCCCCTTCGGATGCAGGAACGCGATGCGCTTTCCGTGCGCTCCGGTCCTCGGGGTCTCGTCCACCAGGCGGTAGCCGGCCGCGCGACAGGCGGCGAGCGCGGCTTCGAGGTCCGGCACGCGGTAGCACACGTGGTGGATCCCCGGGCCGCGCTTCGCGATGAATTTCGCCACGGGGCTCTCGGCCGAGAGGGGCTGAAGCAGCTCGACGTCGCTCTCCCCGAAGGGAATGGAGACGATGGTGGCGCCGTCGGCGGTCTCCGCCGGTCGAGGCGTGAGCCCCAGGACCTCGGTGTAGAAGGGGAGGGCGGCGGCGAGGTCGGTCACCGCCACACCGATATGAGCGATACGGGCCCCTCGGATCGGATTCGAATTGTGGGCCATGGGTCTTTGGTCCTTGGTCATTGGTCAACGCAGGGTCGGATCGGGTGCTGGTCGGAAGGCCGGGTGCGTGGCACCGCGGACCAATGACCAACGACCAACGACCTCTTCACGACACACTCAGCACGGTCAGGATACAAGTATACAATGAGCGCCAACACCGTCGCCGTTTCGGATGACACGTTCGCCGCCGAGGTCGACCAGGCCAAGGGGCTCGTCCTCGTCGATTTCTGGGCCACCTGGTGCGGGCCCTGCCTGATGATCGCGCCCTACCTCGAACAGATCGCGGCCAAGCACACCGGAAAGCTCAAGGTGGCCAAGCTCGATGTGGACTCGAACCAGAAGACCGCGATGCGGTTCAACGTGCGCTCGATCCCCACGATGATGTTCTTCAAGGACGGCAAGCACGTCGACACCCTCGTCGGCGCCAATCCCGGGGTGCTCGAACAGAAGGTGATGCAGCACCTGTCGTAGGACCGAGTGC
>JANLXK010000224.1:0-3019 GCA_031365045.1 Gemmatimonadota bacterium
ACCAGCTCCCCACCGTCCGGTACGGCCGCCAGCGCTCGGCATAGGCCGAGAGCTCCTTCGGCGTCACCTTCTTCTTCCGGCCGTGGACCCTGTCAAAACCGTTCCGGACGCCGAGGTCGTCGACGGGGAGGACGTCCGGGCGGCCGAGCCGGAACATCAGGGTCATCTCGACCGTCCAGCGGCCCACGCCGCGCACGGCCGAGAGGCGGGCGACGATCTCGTCGTCGCTCATCTTCGCCAGGTCCTTGGTGTGGGGGATGATCCCCTCGAGCGACTTGGTGGCGAGGTCCTTCATCGCGGCAGTCTTGGCGGCGGAGAGGCCGGCGCTCCGGAGGTCGGCCGCAGGCATCGCGAGCATCGCCTCGGGAGTGGGGACGGCCGCGAAGCGATCGAGCACCCGTCCCCAGATGGTGCGCGCCGCGGCGCCGGCGAGTTGCTGGAAGGTGATCGAGCGGGCGAGGTAGAGGAACGGATCTTCCATCGTGCGCGTCTGGATCCGTTCCTCGCCGAGGCGTTTGAAGTGTTTGGCGAGGATCGGGTCGGCCTTGCGCAGGTGAGCCACCGCGGCGTGCCAGTCGTACTCGAGGCCGTCGGTGTTCCGCTTGGGAGGCGTGCGCGGGGACCAGATGTCGAGTCCCTCGATCCGAAGGATCCGTGCCTTGGTCTCGGCGCCGCCGGGGCCGGAGTAGTTGCCGAGCTTCCCTCCCGCCGGCAGGACCCGATGGCAGGGGATCACGACGGGGCAGGGGTTCTCGCCCATCGCGGTGCCGACGCTCTGCTGCGTCCCCGGCATCCCGGCCCGGTCGGCCAGCTCTCCATAGGTGAGCGTGGTGCCGGAGGGGACGGCGCGAAGCGTGGTGTAGATCCGGCGCCGGGTCTCGGGGAGATGATCGAGGTCGAGCACCACCTCCCCCAGGTCCACGGGACGGCCACGGAGATGCTGCGCGATCCGTTTGGCGGAGTGGTCGAGCTGCTTCGTGATCGCCCGGCGCTTCTTGTATCCCTTGGCCTCGAGCCGCGCGGCGGTGGCCTCGGGGGTCGCCTCGGGGAGGTAGATGTGCCGGATCCCGGCATCGCTCCAGCCGAGGCCGAGGGGGCCGAGGGCGGTCGGGATCAGGGTGTAGTAGAGGGACATCTGGGGGCTATTGGGTGCATGAGAGGGCTATTGGCTGCTGGCTATTGGCTAACCCCAATAGATTCGAGAGACGGTGCTGCAAGCTACTCTTCTCGCCCTGCACCGGAGTAGCCAGTAGCCAACAGCCAGCAGCCTCTTCGGAGAGGATCATTACGTGATGGACCTTCAGGAGTTCCGTCAGAACGCCCACCGCCTCGCCGACTGGATGGCGGACTACCTCGAGACGCTCGAGACCCGGCGCGTCTCCCCCGAGTCGAAGCCGGGGGATGTCCGTCGCGCGCTGCCGAGCACCGCGCCGGAAGGAGCGGAGCCATTCGCGCGGGTGATGGCCGATTTCGAGCGGGTGGTGCTCCCGGGGATGACGCACTGGGACCATCCCGCTTTCTTCGCCTATTTCCCGGGCGATCACAGTCCCGCGTCGATCCTGGCCGAGATGTTGACGGCCGCGATGGGGGCGCAGTGCATGTCGTGGAACACCTCGCCCGCCGCGACCGAGACCGAGCAGGCGATGATGGAGTGGTTGCGGCAGATGGTGGGGCTGCCGGACAGCTTCACCGGGGTCCTGCAGGATACCGCGTCGAGTGCCACGCTGGTGGCGTTGCTCGAAGCGCGGGAGCGGGCGACGAAGTTCCGCTTCGCGAAGGAAGGGGCGGCGGCACCGGGTGCGGACAAGCTGGTGGTCTACGCCTCGCGCGAGGCGCACAGCTCCATCGACAAGGCGGTGCGGCTCGCCGGACTCGGCGAGGGGCGACTCCGGAAGATCCCGACCGACGATGCATACGCGATGCGGGTGGATGAACTCGCGCGGGTCATGGCGGCCGACCGCGCTGCGGGGATGATCCCCTGCGCCGTGGTCGCGACGATCGGCACCACCAGCTCGACCGGGGTCGACGACGTCGAGGCGATCGCCACGATCGCGCGCGAGCACGGGGCGTGGCTGCACGTGGACGCGGCGTACGCGGGGAGCGCGGCCATCCTCCCCGAACTGCGGCCGCACTTCCGCGGCGTGGAGCACGCTGATTCCTACGTCTTCAATCCCCACAAGTGGCTCTTCGCCCAGTTCGACTGCTCGGCGTACTTCGTGAAGGACCCGGGGCACCTCATCGCCACCTTCGGCGCGAACCCCGAATTCCTCAAGTGGTCGACCGATGACCAGGTCGCCAATTTCCGCGACTGGGGCATCCCCCTCGGCCGGCGGTTCCGGGCGCTCAAGCTTTGGTTCGTGATCCGGGACTTCGGGGTGGAGGGGCTCCGCACGGTGCTGCGCGAGCACATCCGGCTGGCGGGGGTGGTGCGGGGGCTGGTCGAGGCCGATCCGGAGTTCGAAGTGCTGGCGCCGAGCCCGTTCGGGCTGGTCTGTTTCCGGTACCGGCCGAAGGGGATGTCGGCGGACGATCCCATGGTGGATGAACTCAACCGCCGGCTCCTTGCGCGCGTCAACGCGACGGGAAAGGCGCTGCTGACGCACACGACACTGAAGGGGAAGTACGCGATCCGCTGGAGCATCGGGTCGCTGCAGACCTCCGAGCGCGTGGTCCGGGCCACGTGGGACCTGCTTCGGAGCGAGCTGCCTGCTTGAATTGACTGGGCGCGAGGGGCGACCGGAGTTCACCACGGAGGATCGGAGTTACACGGAGATCCACGGAGAACAGACAGTTATTGTGGTCTCTAGGGCGGAACTCCCCATGAGACCACAAAGTCTTTCCTCCGTGCCTCTCCGTGACCCTCCGATCCTCCGTGGTGAACTACCCATGCGAATCCGCGAGGAGCTCCTTGAGATACCGCCCGGTATGTGACGCGGCGACCTGTATGATCTCTTCCGGCGGGCCCTGCGCCACGACCAGCCCGCCGGCGTTGCCGGCCTCGGGGCCCATGTCGATGATC